>DASQXU010000150.1:0-6772 GCA_035639555.1 Thermoleophilaceae bacterium | reverse complement strand
GCGGCCGTCCCGGACGTAGAAGGCAGTGAAGTCGCCGTCCTCGAGGGAGCCGCGCACCACCGTGTCGCCCGAACCCGGGCCGACGTACTCCATCGAGGCCCAGTCGGCCAGGTCGGAGAAGAAGTACGGCACGACGTCGTGGTCCTGGCCGCGGTCGAGCATGTTCAGCGCCGCGGTCTTGCCCTGGTTGAAGGCCACGTCCCAGTGCTCGATCCGCATCGGGCGCCCGTGGACGACGCTGTCGTACTCGCACATGTCGCCGGCGGCGAAGACTCCTGGGGCCGAGGTCTCGAGGCGGGCGCTGCACTTCACACCCCCGGCGTCGCCGATCTCGAGGCCGGCGGAGCGAGCGAGCCGCACGTCGGGCACGACCCCGGCGCCGATCACGACGCAGTCGGCGTCGAGCTCGAGCCCCGCCTTGGTGACCACCTTCCTCACGCGCCCGTCCGAGCTCTCGAAGCGGTCGAGCTCCTGCCCGCCGTGCACCTCGATCCCGTGCTCCTCGAGCACGCCCTGGAAGAAGCCGCCGACCACCTTGCCGAAGTTGCGCTCGAGCGTCACGTCCTCGAGCATCACGATCGTGCAGCGCTTTCCGCGCGACGCGACCAGCGACGCCGCGACCTCGGTGGCGATGTAGCTCCCGCCGATCAGCACCACGTTCTCGGCCTCGTCGGCGTCCGCCTGGATCCCGTTCGAGTTGGCGAAGGTCCGGAGGTAGTGGATGCCGTCGACCCCGCGCCCCTCCACCTGCAGCCGGCGGACGTCGGCGCCGGTCGCGACGAGCGCCCGGTCGAACCGCACCTCGTCGCCGCTCGAGAGGGAGGCCGTCCGCCGGCCCAAATCGAGGGCGGTGACGGTGGTCCGGATCAGCAGCTCTATCTGCTGCTCGTCCCACCAGTCGTCGGGGCGGAAGAGCGCCTCCTCCCGGGTCTCCTTCCGCTGCATGTAGCCCTTCGACAGCGGCGGACGGTTGTAGGGCGGGTCCGGCTCGCGACCCACTAGGAGGATGTCCCCGTCGGCCCCCTCCTCGCGCAGCCAGCGCGCGCAGTTGGCGGCGGCGAGGCCTCCTCCGATCAGCAGGTGGGAGACCTCGCGGGCCGCCATCTCAGGCCGCCTCCGAGCGCCCCGCGAACCGCTCGGTGACCGCGGGCTCGAGCCCCACGTCGAGGACCAGTAGCACCTCGTCGCCCCCCTGGACGACCGAGTCGCCCGAGGGCACGAACCCGGCGCCGTCACGCAGGATCGAGATCACGAGCGAGCCGTCGGGCAATCCGAGGTCCTTGACCGCACTGCCGGCCGCCGGCGAGCCCGGGGCGACCTCGAGCTCGATGATCTCGAGCCGCTCCTGGGGCAGATCGAGGAGGTGCACGAGGCCGTACTTGGGCACCTCGTGCTCGATCAGGCGGAGGATCAGGTCGGTAGCCGAGACCGCCGGCTTGATGCCGAGCAGCTCGAAGTGCTGGAGGTTGCGCGGGTTGTTGCAGCGGGCGACGATCCG
Organism: Thermoleophilaceae bacterium; assembly: GCA_035639555.1. Taxonomy (GTDB): domain Bacteria; phylum Actinomycetota; class Thermoleophilia; order Solirubrobacterales; family Thermoleophilaceae; genus DASQXU01. Next base: position 5,274 of record DASQXU010000150.1, on the reverse strand, counting down.
CCCGACCCCGTACTTCTCGCGCGCGACCTGGGAGATGAGCATGTTGTCCTCGTCGTCGCCGGTCACCGCGATCACCAGGTCCGCGCGCTCGATGCCAGCGCGCTCGAGCACCCAGAGCTCGGAGCCGTCCCCGTACTGGACGCTGTGCTCGAGCTCCTCCTCGACCACCGCGTACCGGTGGGCGTCGGACTCGACCACGGTCACCTCGCTCCCCTTGGCGATCAGCTCGCGGGCGAGGTTCCAGCCAACCTTCCCCGCCCCGACGATCAGCACGTACATACGGTCGCTCTAGCCTCCGTTGTCGGGGGCGGGCCGGCCGCTACCCCGCTACCCCCTCGAAGCGGATCTGCCCCCGGACCGCGGCCTCGAGCAGCTCGATCGCCGTCTGGGTTGGGCAGACGGTCTGCAGGCCCTGCTCGGCGTACCAGTTCGCCCGCGCCGGATCGAGCACCCGGACGACGACCCGCTGGATGTCGAAGCGGCGCTTAGCGATCTGGGCCACGACCAGGTTGGTGTTGTCGCCGTCGGTCGAGGCGACGAACGCGTCCGCCTGCTCGATTCCGGCCTCGAGCAGCGCGTCGATCTCGAGGGCGGTCCCGACCGTGAACCGGCCGCCGCGATCCTCCCAGGCCTCGGTCTCCCCCTTGTTCAGGAGGGCGATCGCCTCGGGATCCTCGTCGAGCACGGAGACCTCGTGGCCCTCGGTGAGCATCGCCTTCGCGATCGCCGAGCCGACCCGCCCGGAACCCACGACCAGAACGAACATCCGGTGCGCACTCTAGCGTGGCTCGGGGTACCCCCCGCGCCGTTGGGCGATCAGGGCGCGACGCCCTCGCGCGTCCCCTCCTCCCCGGTCGGGGCGGCGGTGAGGATGACCTTGGTGGGCGCCTTCTCGATCACGTACCTGGTGGTCTCGCCGACGAAGCGGTCGCGGGCCGCGCCCCGGCCGCCGAGGAGGGCGCCGCCGCGGATCCTGGTTGGCTGCTCGGCGGCGAGCACGATCGCCTCCACCCCGCGGCGCTTCGCCTCGGCCACGATCGCCTGCCCCGCGCTTCGCCCGCGGACCATCGCGGTCGCCACCTCGACGCCCTCGTACTCCTCGCCCACCTGCTTGGCCCGGGCCAGCACGCGCTTCGCCTCCTCGATCCGCTCCTCCGGCACCCGCGCGTCGATCGGCAACGACATCGGGATCTCGAACACGTACAGCGCCTCTAGCACCGCGCCGCCCTCGGACTCGTCGGCCTCCTCGGCGGCCAGGCGCCCCGCCGTGCCGACGATGTCGTCATCGAGCTCCTCGCCGAACACCGGCACCAGGATGCTCCCGTACTCGACCTCGGGCCCTTCGCGGAGCGCCTCCTCCGGGATCGTGAAGCGCTTGGTGAGCGGCCGGTCCTGTCCCCGGCGGTAGGCGACGTAGAGGGCGAGGCCGAACACCATCCAGGCGCCGCCGACGTAGCGGGCGCCCTCGTGCAACACGATCACGCTGATCCATGCCGCCCCGGAGAGCAGCGCTCCGGCCGCGGCCGGCAGGGGGAGCGCGGCGCGACCGACCCGGACCGACAGCGGCACCCGGAAGGCCCTCGGGCGATCGGGCTCGCGGAACCGGAGGGCAACGACCGCCAGGTGGGCCAGCGTGAACGCGAGCATCGCCCCGAAGGCGAAGATCCCGGCGAGGAACTTGACGTCGGCGGAGAGGGTGAGCCCGAAGGCCAGGGCGGCCGCGATCGCGATGGCCACGTACGGCGTCGAACGCCGCTCGTGGAGACGTCCGATCAGGCTCGGGATCTGGCGGTTGGTCGCGAGCGAGTAGGAGAGGCGGGCGAGCCCGAGCATCTGCCCGTTCACGGCCTGGACCAACAGGATCGCCCCGCTCGCCCCGACCACGTAGCGGAACGCGTCCATCACCGCCGTCGGATCGAACGAGGACACGATGCCGAGCACCGGCGCCGCGACGTAGCTCCCTCCGAGCGCCGTCGAGTCCCCGTGCACGGGGAGCGCCATTAGGGCGAGTACCGATATGCCGGTGAAGATCACGAGCACGCCGGCCGTCCCGACCGCCACCACCCGGTGCAGGGCGCGCCGACCCACGCGCAGGTCGCCGGCGAGGCCCGAAGCCGCCTCCACACCGGTCGAGGCGACGGTGGCGACGACCGCGGCGAACACGAGGTCGTCCCATGTGGGGGCCCGCCCGAGGTGGATGGAGTCGAGGATCAGGTGGGGACTCCAGAGCTGCGCGAAGCCGACGGCCATGATCGCCCCGAAGACGACGATGTTGATCAGAGCCAGCCGCAGCACCGTCCCGATCCGCTCGGCCGACTGGCCCTGGATGTTCGACCACGCGACGTAGGCGATCACCGCGCCCGCGATGAGGATCTGACCGAGTCCGTCGTCGGCCGCTCCCCAGAACGCGGCGAGGTAATGAGAGACCACGAACGCCCCGATCGCCATCACGATCAGGTAGTCGAGGAGGATCGCCCAGCCGGCTACGAAGCTCCAGAGCTCGTTGAACGCGTAGCGGGCGAAGGTGGAGGCGCCCCCGCGCTCGGGGTGGAGCGAGGTGCCCTCCACGTAGGTGAGCATGGTGAGGACGAAGAACGCGGCGGCCAGCAGGAAGACGAGCGGGGTCAGCCCGAGCGCGTAGCCGGCGACGACGCCGAGCATGAAGTAGATCGAGGAGCCGACGGCGGTCAGGGCGATGGCGACGAGCGCCGGCGCCCCGAGCCCGCGCGCGATGATCGCGTCGACCTCTTCGCTCCCGCGCCGGAGCCCCTGCCGCACGCGGGCGGCCGCGACGCTCCCGTCTCCGAGGCGCGTCTTCACCGCCGCGCGCGCCCCGCGCCGCGGGAGAGCCAGAGCCGGCCGACGCCGAGCGCGGCGAACGCCACGCCGAAGATGACGCCGATCGCAAGCGGTCCGCCGCCGCGGGCGACGGTTGTCACGACCATCGCGACCCCGAGCAGGAAGATGACGACGCTGATGACCCGCGTCGACGCGAGGTACGCCCGGTTCACATGTCTATCGTAGGCTCGCCGGCTGCGAAGCCGCGCGAGAGGCGGAGGGCGTCCGGGCCGGCTCGGCGCCGCGCGAGGAGTCGATGATCACCCGGCACGGGCGCTCGCCCAGCACCGTCTCGAGCGTCCGCCCGAACACCGATGCCCCCGTCCGCTTGGGAGGAAGGGGCATGACGATCGCCCGAGCGCGGATGTCCCTCGCCTCCTGGACGATCCGGCGGCCGGCCTCGCCCGGGCGGACCTTCTCCCAGTGGCCGGTCACCCGCCGGCCGCCGCGCACCCGGGCGGCGTCGATGATCGCCGCGGCGTGCTCCTCCTGCGCCGGCATCTCGGCGTCGATCGGGGAGTTCGCCGGCACGGTGATCAGCACCAGCACGTGCACTCCCCGCCGGCGGCGGGCGGCAAGCTTGACTGCGGTGGCGATGGCCTCCGGGGAGAAGTGGTTCTCCTCGAACGGCACGAGGATCGACTCGTACTCCACCTCGTGCTCGACCGCAGGCTTCGGCAGGACCACCTTGTGGGTCGAGGTCAACGACAGCCCCTGCCGCCGCCGGTAGGCCACATAGATCGAGATGCCGATCGCGAGCCACACGGTCCCGGCGATCAGCGTGCTGACGTTGAGGACGGTCACGGTCACCCAGGCGATCGCCGTGCCGGCGCCCCCGAGGATCGCGAACAGGGGCAGATCGACCCTCCCGACCCGAAGCCGGCCGGGCCCTCGGTAGGGACGCCGGTGCTCCGGTTGCTTGAGCCGCAACGCGATCACCGCGGCGTGAGCCACCGTGAACGACAGCATCGCCCCGAAGGCGTAGATCTTCCCGAGGAACTCCGCCTTCCCGGGCAGGATCGTGAGGATGGCGACGAGGCCGAAGGCGGTGATCGCCACGTACGGCGTCCGGAACCGAGGATGGAGCCGGCGGAGGCCCTCGGGGAGCTGGCGGTACTGGCCCATCGAGTAGGTCAGCCGCGACACCCCGATCAGCCCCGCGTTGGTCGCGATGAAGAGGATGGTCGCGGCCAGGATGCCCACGTAGATCTCGGCCGGGTGCGCGAGCGCCCCGAGGTCGATGTTCTTGACCACGCCCAGGACCGGATCGCCGGCGTACTTGTCGGCGAGCAGCGTGTGGCCGCCCCGCACCGGCATCGCCGACAGCGCCACCGACGGCAGGAACGCGTAGATCGCCGCCACCGCGACGACCACCCCGGCGATCCCGCGCGGGATCGTGCGGCCGTAGTCCCGCGCCTCCTCGGCCATGTTCGAGATGGTCTCGATCCCGGTGTAGGCGACCATCCCCACCGGGATCGCGATCAGGAAGTTCGTGATCGTCGGGTGCGTCCCGAGATCGATGTTGTGGACCAGGGTCGAGGGCGAGAGGACCAGCACCGACCCCACCACCACGAGCAGGACCTGGGTCATGAAGTCGGCCAGCGCGAGGAAGACGTTCACCCCGGCCGACTCCTTGGCGCCCAGGATGTTGAGCCCACCGAGCACCGCCACGACCGCGATCCCCCCGATGATGTCCCCAGGGGAGTGCCGCAGTGGTGACCAGAAGACTCCGAGGTAGTGCGGCACGAAGAACGCCGAGATGGCGACCGTGATGATGTAGTTGAGCATCTGGCCCCACGCGGCGAAGAAGGACCAGAACTCGTTGAAGGCATGCCGGGCAAACGAGGAGGAGCCGCCCGCCTCCGGATACATCGTCGTGGCCTCGGCGTAGGTCGCGGCCGTGCAGGCGAAGATGAAGCCGGCGATCACGAACACCACCGGCGTCATGCCGAGCGCGAACCCGGCCACAAGGCCCAGCGCGTAGTAGATCGAGCTGCCGACGTTGCCGTAGGCGCTCGAGAACAGGGCGCCGGTGCCGAGGACCCGCTGGAGCCCCGCGCCCGCTGGCCGCCGCTCTGCCATCCGTCCAAAGCTACCTGCAGAGCGCGGCTGCGGCGGTAGCCTCGGCCCCGGAGCGGGATGGAACCGGCTCCCGCGGGCGTCTACCTGGAAGGAGATGAGAATCGGTAGAGGCGACAGCGACCGGATCGGCGAGGGGGCGCGGGCCGACGTGGCGGCCTTGGCCGATGGATCCCTGCCCGCCGGCCGGCGGGCCGAGGTGGAGGCCATGGTCCACGAGTCGCCGGAGCTGCGCGAGCTGCTTCGTGCCCAGCGCGCCGCGCTGACCGCCATCCGCGCCGCCGCCGCCCCCGCTCCGGCCGGCCTGCGAGCCCGCATCGACCACGAGCGATCACGGGTCACGCGACGCGGCCATCG
>DASQXU010000149.1:0-3013 GCA_035639555.1 Thermoleophilaceae bacterium | reverse complement strand
CCGTGCCGCGCGGCGCTCTAGCCACGAGACGTCTTCCGCGCCCGCGGGCGCTCGGCGACCCGGTCCCGCCGACCGGGCTCGTGCTGCTCGCGGTCGGCTCGGTGCAGTTCGGGGCCGCCCTGGCCCGGACCCTGTTCGACGACCTGGGCGCCGGGGGGACGGTGTTCCTGCGCGTGCTCTTCGCCGCGCTGGTCCTCTGGGCGCTCTGGCGTCCGCGAATCCGCGGGCATACCCGGGCGGAGCTCGCTCTGGCCTGCGCGTTCGGGCTCGCGCTGGCCGGGATGAACCTCGCCTTCTACGAGGCGCTCGCCCGGATACCGCTCGGCGTGGCGGTGACATTCGAGTTCGTGGGGCCGCTCGGGGTCGCGGTCGCAGGCTCGAGGAGAGCGCTCGACCTGCTGTGGGTGGCGCTCGCCGCGGCCGGGATCTTGCTGCTCACCGACCCCGGGCAGGGCGGCGGCCTGAACGCGGCCGGCATGGGCCTGGCGGTGGTCGCCGGCGCCTTCTGGGCCGCGTACATCCTTCTGAGCGCCCGCACCGGGCGGGTCTTCCCGGGCGGGGCCGGGCTGGCGCTGGCCATGGCGCTCGGCGCGCTGGTGCTCGTTCCGGTGGGGGTGGTCTCGGGAGGAAGCGCCCTGCTCGAGCCGCGGCTCCTCGCCCTCGGCGCGGCGGTGGCCATACTGTCGTCGGCGATCCCGTACTCGCTCGAGCTCGAAGCCCTGCGCCGGCTGCCTACGCGAGTCTTCGGCGTGCTCATGAGCCTCGAGCCGGCGGTCGCGGCGATCGCCGGCTTCGTGGTGCTCGGGCAGGTGCTGCAAGCGCGGGAGCTCGTGGCGATCGCCCTGGTCGTGGCCGCGAGCGCGGGAGTCACACGCACGGCCCCCACACCGCCGCGCGACGCCTAGAGCCGTTCCCTCAGATAGATCGGGTTCGAGATGATCCAGGTGCGCTCGGCCCCGCGGGCGCGCCGCGTGGCCTCGACCCGGTAGACGCCCGGGCCCTCGGCCGGGCGCTCGAGCTCGGAGCCGTGCAGGCGCGCGGCCTCGGCGCCGTCGCGGAGCAGCCGCAGCTCGGCCGGCGCCGGGAGGGTGGCCCGCAGCGTCCAGTCGCCCCCGGTCGCCTCGGCTCCCATGGTCAGCGCACGGTCCGGGCCCTCGCCCCAGAAGGAGAAGCCGCGCCCGGGAGCGACCGAGTCCATCGAGAGGTAGCAACGGCCCTGCCGCAGAGCGTCGTAGATCTGCTCCCGGTCGTGCTCGAGCTCGCGGGTCAGAGGCTCGCGGCACAGCACGTGGGTGCGGAGGTGACGGAACGAGCGCCGGTAGCCCATCAGCCTCAGCACCACCGGGCCGACGCGACGCCCGAACTGGTGGGCGTCGAGGCCGCCGATGGCCACCGTCCGCCGCGTGCGGCAGAGGCGGTCCCACGTCGCCATGTTCGTGTGGGGTGGGTGGCGGACGAAGCGCCCGGGCGCGAGCACGAACCGCAGGGCGTCGGAGACGCTCTCGATGTCCTCGGCGGTGTCGGTCACGAAGCTCCAGAGCTCGATGCCGTGGAGGCCGTCGCAGTCGAGGTCGTCGAAGGGCATCCCCCGGGCTCGGCGAAAGCGCCGCGACCCGCGCGAGAACGGGTGGGCTGCGAAGCCGAAGCCCCCGGCGGCGCGGACCGCCGCGCAGATCTGCGCCGCGGTGAGGCCACGGTGGTCGACCTCTCGGTCGAGGCCGAAGGCGAGGTAGTGGTTCCGCCCGCGCGGCGACACCTCGCAGCCGGCGAGCACGAGCACGTCGCGGTGCCAGCCCTCCTCGCCGCGGCGGCGCGCCTCGAGCGTGTCGTGGTCGGTGAGCAGAACCGCGTCCAGCCCGTTGCGCCGCGCGGCCCGGGCGATCTCGGGCACGGTGCCCGTTCCGTCCGAGTAGACCGAGTGCAGGTGGACGACGCAGGCGACGTCGTGGAGCTCGGGGGCTAGGCCCACCGGGGGTACGCTAGTGCTCCCGGGCGATCCGGACGCGAGCGCAGGAGGACAGCATGGCGGTCATCGAGAGCCCCGAGGTCATCGGGGTCAAGCCCTTCCACGAGTTCGACGAGGCGAACGCCACGTGGCCGCGCGGCGATCGGCTCGAGGCCATCCGCGCCGCCGCGGAGGCCTTTCGCCGCCGCTTCAGGGACCAGGGCCAGGTCGCCGCGGTCCAGACCGTGGACCTCGTGACCGCCGGCTACCCCACCCGCTACGCGTTCGGCGGAGCGGCACGGGGGCTCAACCCGTTCGTGAACATCCTCAACCGGCTGGTCGTGGTCCAGTTCCACGACTTCGAGGGGCGGCTCCGCACCCTGGCCTGGGAACCCACGATCCAGGAGGGATCCGCCGAGGCGCCGTTCTACGCCCAGCTCATCGAGCGCTACGGCGAGTGGGTCTCCTATCGCCTGCTCTCCAAGGAGTTCAACACGCTGGAGCGGGCGCTCGGTTCCTGCGGCCTGCGCCCGGAGGACGTCGACTACGTGTCGTTCGATCACCTGCACGTCCAGGACCTCCGCATGCTCATGGGCACGACCGAGCCGGTCGAGGGGGAGGCCGAGCCCCGGCGCCCGTTCTTCCCGAACGCGCGCTTCGTCTTCCAGCGGCGCGAGGTCGACACCCTCCGCTCGCCGCACCCGATGCAGTGGGCCTGGTACGTGCCGCGGGGGATGGATCACGTGATCGACGACGGGCTGCTGCTGCTCGACGGCGACGTCGAGCTCGGCGTTGGCGTGGCCCTGGTGGCGACGCCCGGGCACACCGACGGCAACCAGACGCTCGTCCTCAACACCCCGGAGGGCATCTGGGTGTCCTCGGAGAACGGGGTGGCGGCCGACAACTGGCACCCGCACCTCTCGAGGATCCCCGGAGTCAAGCGGGAGGCGGCGTTCCTCCGCCGGGAGGTGATCCTCAACTCCAACACCCTCGAGGACTCGATCGACCAGTACGACTCGATGGTCAAGGAGAAGGCGATCGCCGACCCGAACCGCGCCGACCCTCGCT
>DASQXU010000148.1:0-17157 GCA_035639555.1 Thermoleophilaceae bacterium | reverse complement strand
CTCGCCAACCCGGTCGGCCTCGATGCCGAGGTCGGCGATCGACTTCTGGTCGCGCGGCTTCTTCCTCGCGCCCATGATCGCCTTGAGCGACGGGTAGCGCGGCTCGTTGATCGCGTCGCCCACCGAGATCACCGCGGGCAGCTCGACCTCGACCGTGTCGTAGCCGTACTCGGCCTGGCGCTCGCACCGGAGCGCGGTCGGGCTCTGCACGTCTATCTTGATGACCTGGGTCAGCGAGGGCATCCGCAGGTGGTCGGCGACGACCGCGCCGACCGTGTAGCACTCGCCGTCGTCCGACTGCTGGCCGAGCAGAACCAGATCGGGCGACTCCGCCTGGAGGACGCGTGCGAGCGCGTAGCCCGTGGCGCAGACGTCCGAGCCCACGAGCGCGTCGTCGGTGAGCTGGATCGAGCGGTCAGCCCCGAGCGAGACCGCCTTGTTCAGCGTCCGCTCGGCGCCGGCCGGCCCCATCGTCACCGCCACCAACTCGTCGACGTCCACCGTCCCGCCCTCGCGGATCTGCATGGCCGCCTCGATGGCGTGGGTGTCGAACGGGTTCAGGTTGGTCTCGCCCGAGCGGTCGAGCCGCTTGGTGTCCGGGTCGATTCGCTTCTCGACCGCGGCGTCGGGCACCTCTTTCACGAGGACGCAGATCTTCAAGGCGGCTCCTTCGGTCTACGCTGCCGGCCCGGAGACGGCCTTGGGCCGGGCCGCGCGCGGTCGGGCTCGATTGCGCCCCAGCGCGGCCGCGAGATTGTACCTGCCGTTGACTGACGAGTCAGTCACCTCGGGGCGAGCGGGGCGAGTAGCGGGTCGGGCGGATGTTGGCGCGGTAGCGGCTAAAGCGCCAAACGGCCGGAGTCCGCCCCCCGCCGGCACCGCGCTGCCGCCGCGAGCACCTCGGCGGGCGAGGCCCGGCGCTCCCGGTTCAGGCCGGAACCGTCTCGCGGATGAAATCGACGATCGCCTCCACGGGCGCGCCCGGTGTGAATACCTCGGCGACGCCGAGCCGCTTCAGCTCGGGGATGTCGTCGGAGGGAATGGTCCCGCCCAGGACGACCAGCACGTCGTCGGCGCCCTGGCCGCGGAGGAGCTCGACGACCCGCGGCACGAGCGTCATGTGGGCGCCCGAGAGGATCGACAGGCCCACCGCGTCCGCGTCCTCCTGGATCACCGTCTCGACGATCTGCTCGGGGGTCTGATGAAGGCCGGTGTAGATCACCTCCATGCCCGCGTCCCGCAGGGCGCGCGCGATGATCTTCGCCCCGCGGTCGTGGCCGTCGAGGCCGGGCTTCGCCACCACGACCCGGACCTTCCGTGCGCCCGCGCGCGGCTTCTCCTTCGCGTCGGCTGCCTCCGGCATGGCGGCCGGTGAGTCTAGCTCGGCAGCCTCCGCGCGGAGCGGCGCTAGGGCTGCTCGCGGGTCCGGCGCCTCAGGGCGACGCCGGCCGCCACCAGTGCCGCTCCGACCGCGGCGGCCAGCCCGGCGTCGAAGCCGGTCGCGGGCAGGCTCCCTCCGGAGCCCGAGGCCGGGCTCGACCCGGGCGAGCCCGCCCCGCCGCTCGAGTCGGGCTTCTGTGCGGGGGCCGACGTAGAGCTCGAGCCGGAGCTCGAGCCGGAGCCGGAGGCCGCCCCCGAGCCGGCAGACGACGTCGAGCCCGACGATCCCGACTTGGCGCTGCCGCCTCCGCCGCTCGCCGCCCCGACGACCCGGACGGTCCCGTGCATGAACGGATGCACGCTGCAGAAGTAGGAGAACGTCCCGGCCTTCGAGAAGCTCTGCGAGCGGCTGGTCCCGGGAGGGAACACCCCGGTGTCGAAGCTGCCGCCCTTTGCGGTGGCCGAGTGTGGGGTCCGCCCCTTGTTCGTCCAGGTCACGGTGTCCCCGACGTGGACCGTGATCGTGCTCGGCAGGAACTTGAAGTCCTCGATCGTCACCGAGCCGGCGGCCGCGACCCGTGCCTTCGGCGCCCTCCGCTTCGCCCGGGGCGAGGCGTGGCCGGCAGGCGCGGGGTCCGAGGCCCGTTGGCGCGCAGGCGGGGGCGCGGGCGTGGTCGCCGTCCGGGTCGATACGGCCGACGGAGCCGCCGCGCCGGGGGGCGCAGCGCCCGGCGCCGGTGCGCCGGATGCGGGCGGGTCGGCGGTCTTCGTGGCCTCCGCCGCCGGCGCGCTCCCCGGCTTTGCGTCCGGCGCACCGGCCGCGAGCAGCGTGGCCGGGGCGGCGAGCGCCGGCAGGCCGAGCGCCACGAGCAGCGCGGAAAGCAGGCGAGAAGCCGTTCCCCTCACTCCCCTAATTGACGCGCGAGGGACCGCAAACCTTCCGCGACTCAGCCGCGCCGCCGCGGGGAGCGCCGCCAGGTCTCGATCGCCGCCGCGGCGGCGTGCTCGCAGAGCGCGCCGGCCTTCCCCTCCGGGCACGTGCACGACCACAGCAGCCCCTCCTCCGTGGAGCGCAGGACGACCTCATGGCGCTCCTCTCCGACCCGGGCCCGGACGACGAGCGGCCCGAAGTCGGCGAGCTCGACCGCGCCGGCGTCCGCCGCCCGACGGCCGCGATCGAGCGCCCGGACGGGCCCGAGGCGCCGGAGCGCCACCTCGTCGACGAGGTCGGCTACCGACGGCACGTTGCTGGCGGGAGCGGCACCTAGAAGACGGGCTGCTCCCGGTAGCTCCCGAAGACCCGCTGCAGGGACTCGATGATCTCGCCCTCGGTGCACGACGCGCGGGCGCATTCGAGCAGCGGCTCCATGAGGTTGGCGTCCCCGGCCGCCGCCTCGCGCAGGGCGGCCAGCGCTCGCTCGCCCGTGTCGGGGTCGCGCCGCGCGCGTACCGCGCGCACCCGGTCGATCTGCTTGCGCTCGAGGGCGGGGTCGATGCGCAGCGTCTCGATCGGCGGCTCCTCGTCGGCCCGGTAGCGGTTGACCCCGACCACGATGCGCCGCTCCGAGTCGACCTCCTGCTGGTAGCGGAACGACGCGTCGGCGATCTCGCGCTGGGGATAGGTCTGCTTGATCGCCTCCACCATCCCGCCCAGCTGGTCGATCTTGGCGAACTGCTCGTAGGCGGCGTGCTCCATGCGGTCGGTGAGCGCCTCGACGAAGTACGAGCCCCCGAGCGGGTCGATCGTGTTCGTGACGCCGGTCTCGTGCGCGATTATCTGCTGGCTGCGAAGCGCGACCCGCACCGCCTCCTCCGTGGGCAGGGCGAGCGCCTCGTCGTAGGAGTTCGTGTGCAGCGACTGGGTGCCGCCGAGCACCGCCGACAGCGCTTCGAGCGCGGTCCGCACCACGTTGTTGAGCGGCTGTTGGGCGGTGAGGGAGACGCCGGCAGTCTGGCTGTGGAAGCGCATCAAGAGCGAGCGCTCGTCCCGGGCGCCGTAGGTGTCCCGCATCTCGCGCGCCCAGATGCGCCGAGCCGCCCGGTACTTCGCGACCTCCTCGAAGAAGTCGATGTGGGCGTTGAAGAAGAACGACAGGCGGGGGGCGAACTCGTCGACCGACAGCCCGCGCTCGATCGCGTGCTCCACGTACGTGAAGCCGTCCTTCAGCGTGAAGGCCAGCTCCTGCTGCGCGGTGGACCCGGCCTCGCGGATGTGGTAGCCGGAGATCGAGATCGGGTGCCAGCGCGGCATGCGGCGGGCGCAGAACTCGACCATGTCCGTGACCAGCCGCATGGCCGGGTCGATCGGGAAGCACCACTCCTTCTGAGCGATGTATTCCTTGAGGATGTCGGTCTGGATCGTCCCGGCCAGCCGCTCGGCCGGCACCCCCTGGCGCTCGGCGGCCACGACGTAGAAGGCGAGCATCAGCGCGGCCGGGGCGTTGATCGTCATCGAGGTCGAGACCTCGCCCATCGGGATGCCCTCGAAGAGGGTCTCCATGTCCTCGACCGAGTCGATCGCCACCCCCTCGCGGCCGACCTCGCCCTCGGAGCGCGGATGATCGGAGTCGTGGCCCATGAGCGAGGGCATGTCGAAGGCGGTGGAGAGGCCGGTCTGGCCGTGCTCGAGCAGGTACCGGAAGCGGACGTTCGTCTCCTCCGAGGTGCCGTAGCCGGCGAACTGGCGCATCGTCCACAGGCGCCCGCGGTACATCGACGGGTAGACCCCGCGGGTGAAGGGGTACTCGCCCGGGAAGCCGATCTCCTCGAACGGGGGCAGGTGCTCGGGGGCGTACAGCGGGTCGACCGGCTCCCCGGAGACCGTGGTGAACAGGGCGTCGCGCTCGGGAGCGCGCCTATAGCGCTCCCGGAACCAGCGCTCCGCGTCGGTCATGGTCCGCGGCGGCGCCGCCATGACGCTCAGTCTACGGAAGCGCCCGCTACCTCAGGCGGGCCGGCGCCTCAGCGGATCCGGCCTATGCGCCCGCGCCTGTAGGGCCGGCGGCGGAAGATGTGCCGCTCGGCGCGGCCCCCTCGAGAGGCCAAAAGCCACGCCGCGAGCCCGACCACCAGCGCGGCCGCGAGGACGATTCCAACGACCACGAGCACGCCGCCCAATGTGCTGGCGTTGCCGCCGCTCGAGCTGGGGCTCTGCGCCGCGATGCGTACGAGGTCATGGAGGTAAGGGCTCATGCCGGGGCACTACCCGAGACGCCGGCGCCCGAACGTCGAACTACGCAACCTCTCGCGCACCAGCGCGTTTGTACCGGCGATCGACAGCCGACCAGGAGGAACCGTGAAGCGAATTGCCGCCATCGCGCTCGGCGTAGGCGTCGCCGCCACCGCCGCGGTGGGCGCCGCCGCCGCGCCGAACCGGACGCTGAGCATCGGCGCCAGCCCCAACCCCGTCGTCTTCGGGCACACGACCGTCATCTCGGGCCAGCTCACCGGGAGCCGTCCGAACGGGCGGACCGTCAGCCTCAGGGCGGATCCCTTCCCGTACGACCACTTCACCCAGGTCGCCACCGCGACGACCGACTCGGGCGGCCGCTACACGTTCGCCCAGACGCCGACCGTCAACACCCGCTACCAGACCCGCTCGACCCAGGGGACCATGAGCCCGATCCTCACCGAGCTCGTGCGGTTGCGGGTCTCGCTGCGCGTTAGCGACAGCACCCCGCGGATCGGCCAGCGGGTGCGCTTCTTCGGCCGGGCCTGCCCCGCCAACAACGGCGGCCTGGTGAAGATCCAGCGGTTCACCCGCGCTCACCGCTGGCGCACGGTCGGGCTCACGCACCTGGTGGCCTCGACCGGCGGCTGCTCCAAGTACAGCAAGCGCCTGCGGGTGTTCCACAGCGGCCTGATCCGGACCGTGGCGGCGGCAGATCCTGCGCACGCGCGGGGGATCAGCCGCAGCAAGCGTCTCACCGTCCACTGAGCCGGAGCCGAGGCGCTCACCCTGCCAGCTCGCGCAGGGTGAGCGCCGCCGTCCAGGCGAAGTCCTGGGCGCCGAGCCCGCCGCCCGAGTCGGGCAGGAAGTACTCGCGCATCCCGCCGTCCCGCACGGCGTCGAGCATCCGCTCGCGCAGGGTGGGGGCGGCGCCATCACTCCCGTGCCCCGCGAGCGCGAGCGCCGCGAGCCAGGTGACGTTCGCCCATACCGGCCCCCGCCAGTAGTTGCGCGGCTCGACGTGGGGGTCCTGCCGGTCGAGCGAGCGGACCCCGAAGCGTGAGCCGAGCGGGCCGTCGAGGACCAGCTTGCACCCGGCCTCGAGCTCCCGGTCGCCGGTGCCGGGCGTGAGCAGCGCCAGCGCCGACCCCGCGCCGGTGACCGCGAGCGGCGCCCGAGCGACCAGGTCGAACGGCCGGATCAGGCCGTCCCCATCCACCCGCGCCCGCAGCGCGGAGGCCACCCGCTCCCCGGCCGCGCGCTGCTCCTCGGCGAGGCGCGGCTCGCCCAGCGCGGCGGCCAGACCCGAGAGGTCCAGGCAGGCGCGGGCGAGGATCGCGCTGAAGCCGGGGTCGAGCACCCTGAAGGGGCCGCTCCACGCGAGCTCGGACTGCGGCCAGCCCGCGCGGGTACCGCGGCGGACGAGGGTCAGGTACCGCCGGTAGTGGTCATCGCTCGGTCGCTCCGCCGGATCGACCGAGCGCTCGTCCGGCCGGTGCAGCACCATCACCTCGGGAACCACCCGCCAGAGCGGCACGTCCCACTCCAGCGAGTTGTCCCGCCCGGACTCCCACGGGTGGATGAGCACCGGCTCGCCCAGGCCTTCGGGGTCGCGGACGTCGAGCAGGAAGCGGTGCCACGCGCCGAACGCCCCAAGCAACCGCCGGGCACGCGGCTCGTCGGGGTGGCGCTCGAACAGCAGGCGCATGCACGTCGCGGCCAGCGGCGGCTGGGTCAGGGCGGTGATCCGGCGGCCGTCGGCCGATATGCGCCTCCCCCACCAGCGGGGACCGGGCGAGTAGCGGCGGTAGGCGATGGCGAGCCGCGGCGCGCCGGCGCGGGGTAGGCGGTCGCGATGCCGCGGGCTGAACGCGATGTGGGGCACCATCCCCTCGCGATCGCGTGCTCCGGCCAGGGTCTCGAGCTCGGTCCAGGCCCGCCGGGCGTCGAGCTCCGCCCACCCGAGCGCGCACAGCGCCGAGTCCCAGTTCCACTGGTGGGGGTAGGTGAGTCGCGAGGGAACGGTGTAGGTTCCGGCGTCGTCCGCGCGTAGCACGCGCTCGGCGTGCCGCCGCAGGCTCTGGCCCGCGACGGTCGCGGCGGCGCCCCCGCTCACCAGCGCCTGACTGGCAGGCGCCGCCGTGGCCGCCGGCGGGCGGCGATGAACCCTCCCCCGCCCCCGAGCAGCGCCACCACCGCCGCGGCGGCGGCCAGCTGCAGCCGGCGGCGGAGGGTGTCGAATCGCAGGATCCGCCACCCCCGGTCGCGGGCCTCGCGCTCCAACGCGCGGTCGGGATTGACCGCCACCGGGTGCCCGACCGCACGGAGCAGCGGGAGGTCGGACTCTGAATCGGAGTAGGCGTAGGAGGCGGCGAGGTCGATGCCCTGGTCGACGGCGAGCTCGCGCACCGCCTCGGCCTTCCCCTCGCGGTAGGTGAACGGGCCGGCGGGCCGGCCGGTGTAGACGCCGTCGCGAACCTCCGCCCGCATCCCGATCCCGCCGTCGAAGGTGAGCACCGCGGCCAGCACGTCGGCGAGCTCCTGGGACGCCGCGGTGACGATGTAGACGGGCCGCCCCGCGTCCTGGTGCCCGTAGGCCTCCTCGAGCATCCGTGGGTAGATGAGCGGCAGGACGCCCGAGAGCACCTGGGCGCCGAGACGGGCCAGATCGCGCCGACGCTGACCCGAGATCGAGGCCAAGATTCGCTCCTTCAGCTCCTCGGTCGCCTCGTCGGTCGACCCGTTGAGGCGGAAGCGGAGGTTGGCCCACGCGTCGGCCACGAGCTGGCGGCGCGAGAGCATCCCGGCCCGGTAGGCGGCGCGGGCGAAGTGCACCGCGCTCGACCCCTCCATCAGGGTCTTGTCCAGGTCGAAGAACGCGGCCCCGCGCTGGCTCATGCCAGCGCGCAGGCTATCGGCCGCTCAGCGCAGGGCACGACGAGCGGCCCGCGGCCGCGCGCCTCCCAGTGGATCCGCGCGCCGTCGGGCCGCTCGGAGAACGGCCGACCTGGCTAGCGGCCGTTCACCTCGACGATCATCGCATCGCCCTGGCCCCCGCCGGAGCAGATGGCGGCTACGCCGAGCCCGCCGCCGCGCCGGCGCAGCTCGTTGATCAGGGTCATCAGGATGCGAGCGCCGGACGCGCCGATCGGGTGCCCTAGGGCGATCGCCCCGCCGTTTACGTTCACCTTCGACTCGTCGATGCCGAGCATCCGCATCGAGTTGAGGGCCACCGAGGCGAACGCCTCGTTGATCTCGAGCAGGTCGATGTCGTCGATCGACAGCCCCACCCGGTCGAGCGCCTTCTTGGTCGCGTTGGCCGGCGTGCGCGCGAGGTAGGGGAACTCGTCGGCTACGGCGGCCTGGGTGACGATCGTGGCCAGGACCTCGCGGCCGTTCTGCTTCGCCCACTCGTCGGAGGCCAGGACGAGGGCGCCGGCCCCGTCATTCACGCCGGGGGCGTTTCCGGCGGTGTGCGCGCCCTCCTTGCCGAACGCGCCAGGCAGCTTCGAGAGCGCCTCGAGCGAGGCTTCGCGGCGCGGCGCCTCGTCGACCTCGACCGTCTTCTCCTCCTTCTTCACCTTGACCTGGACCGGGACGATCTCCTCCGGCAGGCGACCCTCGTCGGTGGCCTGCACCGCGAGCTGGTGGCTACGCAGGGCGAACTTGTCCATGTCGGGTCGGGTCACCTCGAGCTCATCCGCGACCTCGTTCGCCTCCTGGCCCATGTGCTTGTTGGTGAACGGGTTCCACAGCCCGTCGTGGACCATCGCGTCCAGGAGCTTGGCGTCCCCCATGCGGTAGCCGAAGCGGGCCTGAGGGAGGAGGTACGGCGCGTTCGACATCGACTCCATCCCGCCGGCCACGGCGAGCTCGATGTCCCCCGCGCGGACGGCCTGGTCGATGATCCCGGCCGAGCGAAGGCCGGACGCGCACACCTTGTTGATCGTCTCGGAGGGAACCTCCTTGGGGATGTTGGCGTTGATCTGGGCCTGGCGGGAGGGGATCTGCCCTTGCCCCGCCTGCAGGACCTGGCCGAAGGCGACGCCCTCGACCTGCTCGGGCGCGACCTCCGCGCGCTCGAGGGCGGCCGCGATGGCCTTGCCGCCGAGCTCGGTGGCGTCGAGGGTGGACAGTCCGCCGCCGAGCTTCCCCCAGGGGGTACGGGCGGCGCCGAGGATCACGGTCTTGGGCATATCGGTTCGGCCTCCTTGTTGAGCAGAGACGTTATAGACGCGGGGCTTATCGATCTCCTACCCGGACCGCGCCGGTAGCACCACCTTCCGGGGGAGGCGCGGCAACTCGGCCGCGGGGATCGGCATGCATCTACACTGCCGCCCTCGCATGGCGGAGATCACGGTCAGCGCCTGGCCCGGGCGCCCGGAGGAGACGGCGGCCGACACGCGGGTCGTCGGGCTCTTCGAGGGGGAGTCGCTCCCCGACCCGCGCCTGCAGGCGCTGGTCGAGCTCGGTGAGGCCAAGGCGGCGGAGGGCAAGGTCGCGGTCACCCACGAGGAGGCGCCGGGCGGTGGCCAGCGGCGGGTGCTGATCGCGGGGCTCGGCAAGCGCGAGGAGTTCGACGCCGAGAAGGCGCGCGTGGCCGCCGCGGCGGCCGCCGGACGGGCCCGCGAGCTCGGCGCGGTCTCCCTCTCGTGGGCGGCGCCCGACGGCGACGGGGTGGCCCGGGCGCTAATCGAGGGGACGCTCTTGCGCCTCTACCGCTTCGACCGCTTCAAGTCCCGCCCGGAGGAGGACTCGGGCGAGGGCGGGCTCGAGCTGCTCGAGCTCGCGGGTGCGTCGGTGAGCGACGACGAGCTCGAGCTGGGCAGGCTCGCGGCCGAAGCCCAGAACAAGGCACGCGACCTCCAGAACCTGCCGTCCAACGTGGCCACCCCCACCTTCCTTGCCGAGCGCGCGGCGGAGATCGCCGCCGAGCACGAGACGCTCGAGATCGAGCTGCTCGACCGCGAGGGCATCGCCGAGCTCGGAATGGGCGCGTTCACGGCCGTCGCCCAGGGGACGTATGCCGAGCCGCGGCTGATCGTGCTCCGCTACCGCGGCGGTGACGCCGGCGCGCACCTCGGCTTCGTGGGCAAGGCCGTGACCTTCGACACCGGAGGCATCTCCATCAAGCCGGCGGCCAAGATGCACGAGATGAAGTTCGACATGTCGGGCGGGGCGGCGGTGATCGAGTCCCTCGGCGCGATCGCCTCGCTCGGCCTGCCGCTGCCGATCACCGCGGTCGTTCCCGCCACCGAGAACATGCCGAGCGGCCGCGCCGTGAAGCCGGGCGACATCGTCTCGGCGATGAACGGCACGACGATCGAGATCAACAACACCGACGCCGAGGGACGGTTGATCCTCGCCGACGCCCTCTGCTACGCGGTCGACCAGGGCGTCGCGCGGATCGTCGACCTCGCCACCCTGACCGGCGGGATCGTCGTTGCCCTGGGATCGACCTTCGCCGGGCTCTTCTCGAACGACGACCGCTGGTACTCGGAGGTCGAGGCCGCCTGCCTGGCCACCGGCGAGCTCGGCTGGCGGATGCCGCTCCATCCCGAGATCCTGAAGCTCACGAAGGGCCAGTACGCAGACCTCACGAATGCCTCGACCGAGCGCAAGGCCGTCTCGAGCTACGCCGCCGAATTCCTGCGGCAGTTCGTCGACGACCGCCCATGGGTGCACATGGACATCGCCGGCACCGCGTGGGGCCTCGACCGCGCCTACGTCGGCAAGGGGGCGTCGGGCTTCGGCGTCAGGACGCTGATCGAGCTGGCCCGCAGGACCGCGGGCGCTGGCGCGTAGCGCCGTCCTCCCTGCGGCACCGTCGAGCGACCGAGCCCGCGGAGTCAGAACGCCGCGCGAGCGGCGGCGATGAGGGGCGATCGGCCGATCGCCCCTTCCTGGTCGCCGGGTGACGCGGCGGAACGCGCTGGCCGCCCCGGAGGGGTGTGGCGCCTTTCGGGACAATATGTCCCGTAACTCGCCACACCTCCCGACCGCTCCGGTCCAAGCGGGTGGACGAGGTTCTCCCGTCGCGGAGCCCGGCACATGTCCGCACCCGCGCGCGGGGCTACCGGCGGGGCGACGCTACGGAGAGGTCGAAGCTTCGGCCGTCTACCTCGGCGCGCGCAGCAAGTAGGACGCGCCGATTGCGCGACTAGTCCGAGTGGCCGGCCTGGGCCGGCTCGCCCTCCTCGTCGCTGCTCCCGTCGTCGTCCGGGTCGACCTTGCGGGCGTATCCGTGCCGCTCCTCGGCGACCTGGCGCTCGGCGCCCGCGTGCGCCGCCTGCTCCTGGGCCAGCGCCTGCTCCTTGCGGGCCCGCGCCGCGCGCTCGTCGGCCTCGGCCTGCTGGAGCTCGGCCCGGGCCGAGCGGATCGTGGCCTCGCGACGGACCTCGCGGGCCTCGGTGCGCCGGCGCTCCTGCCGCCGCTTCCGTGCCTCGCGGATGGTGCCGACGAACAGAAGCAGCAGCACCACGGCCGCGATCGCGATCAACACGATGACCAGAGTGCTCATGGGGATTACCTCCCTCCTTTGGTACGTCCCCAAGTACCCACGGAGCCCGGCGAAAAACGCACGTCCCGGGCGGTGGGCTACGTGCTCGGGGCCGTGTCGCGCTCCATCTCGGCGAGCCCGCGCTTCAGCACCTTGCCGGTCGCATTCCGCGGCAGCTCGGGCAAGAAGACGAAGTCCCGCGGCACCTTGTACCGAGCGAGGTTCTCCTTGACGTACTCCCTCAGCTCGTCCTCCGAGACCTTCTTGCCGTCCCGGAGCACGACGAACGCGCGCAGCCGCTGGCCGAACTGCTCGTCGTCGACGCCGATGCAGGCGGCGTCGGCCACCGCCTCGTGGCGCGTGAGCAGGTCCTCCACCTCCTTGGGGAAGACGTTCTCGCCACCGGAGACGATCATCTCGTCGTCGCGGCCCTCGACGAACAGCCGCCCGGCCTCGTCCATGCGCCCGACGTCGCCGGTGGCCATCAGGCCGTCGATCACCTCCTTGCCCCCACCGCCGGTGTAGCCCTCGAACAGCATCTCGTTGGCCACGAAGATCCGCCCGGTCTCCCCCACCGGGACCTCGCGGCCGTCGTCGTCGTAGAGGCGGACCACGGTCCCACGCGGGGGCGCCCCGGCCGTGCCCGGGGCCGCTCGCATGTCCTGCGGCGTGGCGATCGTGGCCCAGGCGACCTCGGTGGAGCCGTAGAGGTTGTAGAGCGTGTCGCCGAACTCGTCCATCCACTCGATCGCGAGGTCGCCGGGCAGCGCGGAGCCCGAGGCGGCGACGACCTCGAGCGCGGAGACGTCGTACCTGCGCCGCACCTCGGCGGGCAGCTCGAGGATGCGCAACATCATCACCGGCACGACGATCAGGGCCTGGCAGCGGTGGCGGGCCAGCGCCGCGAGGCACTCCTCCGGCTTGAACCTGCGGCGCAGGACGTAGGTCGAGGCGAGCAGCAGCCCGAGCGTGAAGTGCGCGAACCCCCAGGAGTGGAACAGCGGGGCCGCGATGTGCGTGGTTTGGCGGGCCCGGAGCGGGATCCGCTCGAGCAGCGCCAGCGCGGGGTCGAGCGAGTTCGGCTGCCCGCGTGAGGCTCCCTTCGGGCTCCCGGTCGTGCCCGAGGTGAGGATGGTTGCGCGCCCGTGGCGCTCCGGCGGCACGGGGGTGCGCGGGTCGCCGGCGTCGATCAGCTCGTCGAGCTGCGGGTCGTCGGTCCGCTCGGAGTCGTGCCAGGCGACGAAGCGCTTGCGCCGCCTCCCCGCCTCCTCGAGCAGCTCGGAGAACTCCTCGTCGTAGATAAGGCCGACCGGCTTCTCGCGCTTGACGACCTCGGTGAGCTGCGGGCCGGCGAAGGCGGTATTGAGGTACAGGGCATCGGCGCCGAGCTTCGATAGCGCCACGGTCGCCTCGATGAACCCCCGGTGGTTGCGGCACATGACCCCGACGCCGTCCCCCTCCTTGACGCCGGCGTCCGAGAGGGCGTGGGCCAGGGCGTTGGTGCGCTCGTGCACTTCGGCGAAGGTGAGCGTGCCGAGCTCGTCGATGATCGCGGTCTCATCCGGGTGGCGGGCGGCACCCGTCGCGTAGCCGGCGGCCGGGGTGCGTCCCCACCGGGCGAGCCCCAGCCCGACCCCGAGCAGCCGATCCGGTCGCATCGGCCGGATCACCCCGGCCTGGATCAGGATCCGGAGGCTGCCCAGGTCGTGAACCACGCGGTCGGGCAGGCCGGCGCCGCCGCCATCGCCGACCGGCTCTGCGGCGCCGAGCTCCCGTTCGAGGTTCTCGAGCGTGCGCTCGAGGTGGCCGCCCACCATCGGGGCGGAGAACCGATCGGCGATGGCGCCGAGGAGGCCGCCGGGGGACCCGTAGGAGAGCCGGAAGGTCACCCGGGTCCCGCCCTCGGGAGCGTCCCGCAGGCGCCACCGCCCGCGCTGGTCGATCCCGGTGATGCTGGTCCAGGCCAGGTCGTTCGGCTCGTCGAACTCGACGATCTCGACCAGCCCGCCCACGTCGGCCGACCCGACCCGCATGCGCATCGAATAGCGGGCGCCGCACCCGGTCTCGCGCTCGCTCTCCCGGTCGAAGCGCGTGATGCCGTCGACGAAGCGCGGGTAGTTGGACGGGTTCGACACGAGCTCCCAGACCTTCTCGCGGGGAGCGTGGACGACGACCTGGCGCTCGATCCTCATCTCATCCGAGCAGGGGCAGGCGCCGCTCGGACGCGAGCCGGTCGAGGGCGGCCTGCATCCGGCGGACGATCTCCTGGTAGACGTCGCCGACGTCCGGGTCCCGCCCGAACTGCTCCTCTACGTCGATTTGGGGCAGAACCTCGATCGTGATCTTGGACGGCAGGGGCAGGTGGCCGAGCAGGTCGCCCACGTTCAGCCCCCAGGGCAGCGCCAGCGAGATCGGCAGCACCTTGAGGCGGAACATGCGGTCGAGCCGCAGGAGCCGGGCGAGCCGCTCGCCGCGGGAGAGGAACAGCGCGGTCTCCTGGCCTCCGAGCGAGACCACGGGCACGATCGGCACCCCGCGCTCGAGGGCGATGCGGATGAAGCCCATCCGCCCCCCGAAGTCCACCTTGGCCGACTCCCAGCTCGGCCGGTGGACCTCGTAGTCGCCGCCCGGGTACACGAGCAGCGCCGCGCCGCTGTCGAGCGCCCGCCGCGCGTTCTCGGGGCTGGCCGCCACGGTGCCGTACTTGCGCAGCATCCGCAGTCCGGGCCACGAGAGGACCAGGTTGTGGGCGAGCTGGTAGAAGCGGCGCTCTACGCCGAAGTAGGTGCTGAAGGCGAGCGTGAAGACGAGGGTGTCGGGGGTCAGGTTGCCGCCCGAGTGGTTGCCCACGAGCAGCACCGGTCCCTCGGCCGGAATCTGGGCTAGCCCGCGCACGTCGGCTCTGAAGTAGAGGCTGGCCAGCAACCACAGCCCGGGAAGGTTCTCCCGGATGTAGTCGGGGTCGCGCTCGTCGAGATCGGCGCCCGGGACCCGGGCCTGGGCCTGCTCGGCGACCGCGGCGACCCCTCGGGCCAGGAGACCCGCGGCGCGGGTCAGGACGGCGGCGCCCGCGCCCCCGTCGCCCGGCGCCCGGCGCGCTCGCTCGCCCGCGCTCGGCTCGCCGCCGTCGTCGGCGGCGGAGCCGGCGACGTCGGTGATCCGGGGTCGCGCGGTGCGCCGGTTGGGCTTGCTCTCGGTCACCTGTCGCCCAAGTCTTCCACGGCGGCGGTCACGCGCGCAGCTCTCGCACGCGCTGCAGGATCAGCACCACCGCGACGGCCACGAGCGCGCCGACCAGCACCGACTTCCAGAAATGGACGAGGAGGATCACGGTCGACACGAGCGCCAAGATCACCGCGACGCGGTTGACCGTCCGGACGAAGCTCCCGCGCAGGATCGACTCGCCGAGCACGATCGCGATGAAGAGGACGATCACGCCGGCCCAGGCGTCTCCGGGCGCGAACTCGATCAGCGCGACGATGCCCGCGAGCAGGAGGCTGAGGCTCACCGCCGCCCAGAGCTCGGCGGCGCGGCTGAACCGCATTCGCGCGGGCGGCACCGGCTCGGCGGCGTGGACGATGTGCGCGCGCGGGTCGTCGCGCCGCCCCGCGCGCAGTCGCTCGAGGCGCTGGGTCAGGCTGTCGAGCACACCCTCGTTCTCCGATCGCTCCCGGCGAAGGCCCTTCACCGTGGCGGCGAGCTCGTCCACCTGCGCCTCCAGTTTCCCGTGCTGGACCGCGAGATGGGGGTTTCCCTCCATGCTCTCGAGCCGGGTCCCGACGTGCTGAAGCTTCGCCGACTCGCGCGGGATGAGGGCTTCGAGCTCCGCCTGACGCGACGACACGGCAGCGCACTCGGCCTCGAGCAGCTCGACCTCGACCGGCGGCGGCGGGACCTTGTCGAGCCCCGCAAAGCCCAGCGGGTCGAACCAGGACGGGCGCGGCGAGCCGTCGCGGTTGTACATCGGCCCGGCCGGCGCGTTCTCGCCGGAGATCGGATCCTGGGCGTAGAGCCCCCACAGGCCCCGGTAGTCCGCCACCCAGGGGGTCCGCTCGTCGATCCAGTTCGGCGTCCATTCCCTCTCCTGCCCCGGCCCCACGCCCAGCCCGTCGCCCCGCGCGAAGTCGATGAACGGCGCCCGGAAGGGGCTCTCGCGGGCGGCGGCCTGGCCCAGGGTGCGCCGCCAGAAGCGCTCGAGCACGTCGAGGGAGTCGCGGACGCGCTGCGGAACCGGCAACGGCACGTCGGACTGGTACTCGCCGGCTCTGAAGTAGGAGGCATGCGACCCCGCCCCGGCGTACACCACCGGGTGCGTTCCCTCGAGGCCCAGGTCCATCCGGTCGTCCCAGCGTCGCCGCAGGTCGGCACCGTGAAAGTCGTGGGACGCGTAGGCGACCCATTCGGGCACGAGGCGACCGTCCTCCTCGTAGAGGTACACGTTCACGAGCTCCCAGTCGGACTCGTGATCGTTCACCCCGTGGAAGCCCGAGCGCCAGTTGTTGTAGGCGAAGAAGAGCCAGTACTGGCAGACCGTCCATCCACCGTCCCGCACCACGCGGCCGTGGTACAGGTACTTCTCCTCGCGCTCCTGCATCAGCGCGTACTCGAGCGCCGCCGCGGCGGCGGTGGCCTTGGGCACCCGCCCCCGCACCAGAAGCGACGCGGAGAAGAGGGCGTCGAGCAGTCGGGGGACGAGGCCGCCCCTCGCCAGGCGCCCGAGCCCGGTCCTGAACGTGTACTCCTGGGAGCGCCTCAGCCGCTGGAGCGAGGCGAGCGTGCGCGCGCTCTCGCGGACGCTGAGGGGATGGACGAGTCGCAGGTAGAACACGGAGCCGAAGGCGGCGGCCCGCGGCTCGACGAGCTTCTCCATCGTCAGCTCGCCCTCCGGCACCACCTCCTCGTCGCGGTCGTCCGGGTGGTAGAGCCAGAGGCTGCAGGCGGCGACGTAGCGCTCGACGTCCATCGGGAAGAACTGCTCGCCGGCGGTGAAGCGCACCACCGGCTCGAACGCCCGCAGCAGCTCGAGGTCACTCGCGGTCGAGGGGATTGCGGGTCGGTCGCGTGAGCTGGACATTCTCGGTGTGGCGGAGGCCGAAGGCGACCTGGACCTCGAGCGGGCTCAGCGCGAGCACGGCGAACGTGTTGATCGCCATGGCGGCGTAGGTGGGGTGCCCGAGGAAGAGCGCGCGCAGGATCTGATGGGTGAGGCCGACGACCGCCCAGGTCATGAACGCCGCCCACGCCCACCCCTGCAGCAGGAACGCCCCCACGGCGGCCACCAGCGCGCCGCCGCCGAGGACGAGGTGGAAGATGCCGTCGGCCAGCCGGTCGTGCTCGCCGCTCCGCACGGCCAGGACGCCGTGGGCCAGGCTGTAGGCGGCGACCCCGAGCGCCAGCAGCGCGACCAGCGTCACCGACGCCGGCCGCGTCGGCCTCGTGTCCGCGCGCTCCCGGTGGTGGTCGGGAGACGTCTGTGCTGGCCCCATGGCGGCCACAAGCTATCCCAGGTGTGAGCGGATGTGACCCGAGCTAGGACTTGTCGCTCTCAGGGTCGACGTAGGCGCGCTTGGCCCACGGGGGCTCGACCGGAGCGTCCCGATCGAGCGGCCGGTAGCCGCGGTGGGAGACTCGCTCGAGCGGAACCAGCCGCATCCCCTCGGCGGTGGTCGTGCGCTCGGGCATCTCGGGGCCGGGGTAGCGGGGGACGAAGCGCAGCAGGCCGATGTCGAGCCACGGCGTCAGCGCTGGGGGGCGCCGGCGGAAGACGATCTCGAAGGGGATGTGCCCGGCGTGGCTCCCGCGCGACACCCGGGTCCAGCCCGTCGGGCGCATCCACCGGTTCTCGCAGATCGCCTCCTTGCAGCCCTGGTAGTGCCCGTGCGCGGTGGCGCGGGCGGAGGCCGAGCCGTCGGGCTGCATCCGCACTTCATATCCCTCCCAGTCCTCGGAGTAAACTGGACGCATGTTGTGGCTCGGCTACCACCGAATCAGCTACATCGGCAAGCGCGCCGACACTCCGGTTTCCGAGGGCGAATACCGCGAGGCTGTCTCGCGCTTCGCCGCCGCCAACCGCTACGAGGTCGAGTTGCTCCCGGTCGAGCGGGATCAG
>DASQXU010000147.1:0-2187 GCA_035639555.1 Thermoleophilaceae bacterium | reverse complement strand
ATGTCGGTCGCGGACGATGCTCCGGACATAGCCCTGCACGTCATCCGCGTAGCGGACATAGATGAAGTGAAGGGCGCTCACATCGCCCTCCTTGGCGGACGCGATCGCGTTCGTCAGTAGCCTCCCGCGGTCGTTTGAAGGGGTGCCGGAGGAGTCGCCGGTCAGAGCGCATTCCGCTGATGCGGAGTCGCTGCTGCGGCCGGGCATGTCCGCTGCTTCCGGCTCGGCGACTTCTTCCTCGACGACTTTCTCTTGCATCCTTGCCTCCTTCTGGAACGGATTGCTGCCGGAGCACGTCCGAGTGCCCCGCGGCCGCTGGCTCGGGCGGAGGCCTTAGCCGGGTCGTTCCAGAAGGACGACCATGGCCACCGACCGCCAGCGCGCCGGGGCCGCGAGGAGGCGCTCGGAAAGCAGAGGGGCGAGTCCCGGCAGCGCCATCGACAGGAGAGCAAAGAAGCTAAGTGAGAGACCGCCGCCGAAGGGAGTCGCACCCCCGCCCGCGCCTGCGACCGTGCTGGCCACTCGGGGGTCTCCGGCTCGGGCCGCGACCCGGAAGCACCGGCCAATGTCGCGGGCGGGCCGCCGCGGGCCGGCCTCACCAACGCGGTCCCTCCAAGGAGTGAGTGGTCTGCCCGCGGATCCAGAGCCCTAAGCGCCGCGACCCCGAAGCACGTTAGCGGCCCGCACGCCGAGCGAGCAGCCCCTGACAACGCCGTCCGCGGGGACCCCGCCGGAGCCCGGGCCGGCGCTGCTCCGCGACTAGCCACCGCATCGACGGGACCCTCGTGGGGTGTTCCGGGCTCCGTTGCCTCCACGCCGGGGTGCCTTACCCGCTCGGTGCTGCCCACCACCGGGTCAGTCACGGGCGGGGTCGTTCCAACCGGTGAGTCGGTCGGCGGCTGCGTCACGGGGTCGTTCGTGGCGGTCCTCGGGTTGGTCGGTCCGGTCGTGATGTCCCTCGTCGCCCTCGCCGTGCCGCTCGTCTCGGGTGTGCCCGTCGTCTCGGGGGTGGAGGTCGCCGCACGGCTTGTCTCGGGTGTGCCCGTCGTCTCGGGGGTGGAGGTCGCCGCGCCGCTCGTCTCGGGTGTGCCCGTCGTCTCGGGGGTGGAGGTCGCCGCGCCGTTGGTGTCGGGCGCGCCGGTGCTCGGTAGGTTCGTCGCCTTGTCGCCTCCACCGGAGGAACTCCTGGTGGGAGCAGGAAGCTCCGCGAAGGCGCTAGGGCAACACGCGGCGACTAGGACGCCGATCACAGCGAGCATGGCGACCCGGGCGCGCCCAGAGCATGGCGCGGGCCGGTGACTACGTGATTCGGACGGACGAAGCTTCCTCAAGGTGAATCCAAACCCTCGTCCTTATGGCCAACGCCTCGTTTCAGGAGAGTTTGTTTCCGACCCTGTGGTGAACGTGTTGTCCCGTCTCTCTCATCAGCGCTGGTAGGCCAGCCAGGCTCGCCGTCTACGCAGACGGTTTCTCGCAAATTGCGATATTTCCGCCTTACTGCCCGGGCCCTACGCGACTCAGCGGGGCATCTAGCGCATCGCCGATTAGCCGGGGTGCTGCCGAGAAAATTGCCAGCTCGAGGCCGCGCTCGAGGAGGCGTCGCGCAGATGGCCGCCACCGGCGGCGGCTCGCTGTATGCGAGCCTCCCCAAGGTGTGGCTGGCCCCGAAGATCCTCAACCTCGCAGAGTACGGCCGCACGACACACCGGCGGCCACGCTGGCGGCCATCAGCACCCGTCCGCCGCCCGCCCCGCTTCGCTGCTTCTCCCGCCGGAGTCGGCCGCCCGCCGCGCAGACGACCGCCTTACATGGACAAGGCCGGGTGGGTTCCGCGACGCCTGAGGGTTTGCACGCGCTTGGCATCGCGACTAGGGTGGACGCGCCCGTCGAACGAAGCTCGCGCCGAGAGGGGTTTGGAAGTCGTTGACCCGTCGGTCTCCAGGCACGAAGCACGCGCTTCCCTTCGCACTCCGGCGATCTCGTGTCGCATCGGGGGTGAGGCGGGGTAACCGCCGCCTACTCTCCACTGAGCGCGCCGCGGCGAGCGGCTGGCGATCGCGTGGCGCTCGCCGTGGACCGCGCTCGCCGGTTCGAACGCGAGCGCCATATAGCTGAGACGCTGCAGCGCAGCCTCCTCCCCGAGAAGCTGCCGCGTATCCCCGGCACGGAGGGGGCGGCGCGCTACCT
>DASQXU010000146.1:0-4344 GCA_035639555.1 Thermoleophilaceae bacterium | reverse complement strand
GCGCACAGCGCGGCGATGAGCATCGCCATGCCGGCGCGGATGTCGGGGCTCTCCATGCGTTCGCCATGAAGCCGGCTCGGGCCGCTTACGACCGCGCGGTGCGGGTCGCAGACGATCACCCGAGCGCCCATCGTCACGAGCTTGTCCACGAAGAACAAGCGGTTCTCGAACATCTTCTCGTGGATCAGGACCATGCCGTCGGCCTGGGTCGCCATGGCCAGGGCGATGCTGGTCAGGTCGGCGGGGAACGCGGGCCACGGCCCGTCCTCGATCTTCGAGATCGCCTCGCCGTCGTCGTCGCGGATACGCAGGCGCTGGCCCGGCGGCACGACGACGTCGCTTCCGTCGAGCTCGATCCGGCAGCCCAGCCGCTCGAACGCGAGTCGCGTCATGCGGAGGTCGTCCGGGATGGTGTCCCGGATTCGCAGCTCCCCGCCGGTGCAGGCGGCGAGGGCGATCAGGCTGCCGATCTCGATGTGGTCGGGGCCGATCGAGTAGTCGGCCCCGCCGAGCTCGGAAGCGCCGTGGACGATCATCCGGTTCGAGCCGATCCCCTCCACCCGCGCTCCCATCTGCATCAACATCCGCGCCAGGTCCTGGACGTGCGGCTCCGAGGCGGCGTTGTGGATGACCGTCGACCCCGGCGCGAGGGAGGCGGCCATCAGCGCGTTCTCAGTCGCCATGACCGACGGCTCGTCCATGAAGAAGTCGCAGGCGCGAAGCCCGTGCGGGGCGCGCAGGTGGCACCAGCGGCCGGTCTGGACCTCGGCGCCCAGCGCTCGGAACGCGTCCAGGTGCGGATCGAGCCGGCGGCGGCCGATCACGTCGCCGCCCGGGGGAGGCATCTCGGCCCGGCCGAAGCGGGCGAGGAGCGGCCCCGCGAGCAGGAACGAGGCCCGGATCAGGTTGGCGTACTCGGCGTCGACCTCGGTGCCGCCGAGCTCGTCGGCCCGCAGGGCGACCGTGTTCTCGTCGAGCCAGGCCACCTTCACCCCGAGCCGGGCGAGCAGCTCGACCATCGCCTCGACGTCCTGGATCCGCGGGACGTTGCGCACGACGACCTGCTCCTCGGTGAGGAGCGACGCGGCCAGGGCCGGCAGGGCGGCGTTCTTGTTCCCCGCCGGCACGACCGTGCCCGCGAGCGGATACCCGCCGTCGATGATGAACTTCTCCATGCGCGCGCCTGGCGAGGTCGGGTCGAGGGCGGCAAGGGTATCGAAGGCCATCTGGGCGAAGGGTTCGGGCCGCCGGACGGATACCCTGCCCGCATGTCACCCGACCGCGAAGAGGCCTGGGCCCTCGTTTGCGAGTGGGTCCAGTCGGAGTCGCTGCGCAAGCACCTCCTCGGCGTCGAGGCCGCGATGCGGGCCTACGCCCGCCGCTACGGCGAGGACGAGGAGCTCTGGGGGGTGACCGGCCTGCTCCACGACCTCGACTACGAGCGCTACCCCGACCTCGAGACGGGGCACCCGCGCAAGGCGCTCGAGCTCTTCGAGGAGCGCGGCTACCCGCAGGAGCTGATCGACGCCGTGGCCGGGCACGCCGACTTCCTCGGGGTACCGCGTGAGACGCAGATGGCCAAGGTCCTCTACGCCGTGGACGAGCTGTCCGGCTTCATAGCGGCCTGCGCGCTGGTCCGGCCGACCGGGATACGGGGCATGACCCCGAAGTCGGTCAAGAAGAAGCTGAAGCAGCCGAGCTTCGCCGCCGGGGTGGACCGGGACGAGGTTCGCCGCGGCACCGAGGAGCTCGGCGTCGACTTCGACGAGCACCTGGCGTTCGTGATCGCGGCGATGGAGGATCGCGCCGAGGACCTAGGGCTGGCCGAAGCGGCCGCCTGAGGCGGCCCACGCGGCCAGGTGCTCGACCGAGCAGAAGGCGTCGGGTATGCGGTGCCCGCCGCGGTGGCGGACGAGGACGAGGACGACGTCGGACAGCGCTTGCCCGCAGCGGGCGCAGGCCTCGAGCGAATCGGCGATGCCGGGTGGCTCCACCGGCTCGCCGGGCTCCCAGCGGGGCCCCTGGATCTCCCAGGGGACGACGTGCTCGAGGCGGCAGAAGGTGGCTCGGCGTTCGCCCGGGAGCTCGACCAGGCGGTAGCCGTCCTCCGGCTCCACCGGACGCCCACACCAGCTACAGCGTTCCTGAGGCTCTCCCACGGGTACATTCAGCCGCGATGGCGGAGTTGCGGATTATCGTCCTCGAGGGCGACGAGACCGGCCAGGAGCTGCTCGAGCATGCGGTACGCCTCCTCGACCCGGGGGTGACCCGGGTCGACGCGGGGCTCGAGCACTATGACCTCTCGCTCGAGAACCGGCGGAGGACGAACAACGAGGTGGTCGTGGCCGCCGCCCGGGCGATGCGCGAGGCGCGCTTCGGCATCAAGGCGGCGACGATCACCCCCGAGGGGGCCGACGACGTGGGCAGCCCCAACCGGGTCCTGCGCGAGGAGCTCGGCGGCAGCGTGATCATTCGCACCGGCCGCCGCATCCCCGGGGTCACGCCGGTCGCCGGCGTCCACCATCCGATCGCGGTCGTCCGCATGGCCGTCGGCGACGCCTACGGGGCCGAGCAGTGGCGAGAGCGCGAGGACGGCGATGAGATCGCCTACCGCACCGACCGCATCAGCCGCAGCGTCTGCCGGGCGGTGGCCGAGTACGGCTTCCGCACCGCCGAGCGGCTGCACGGCCGGGTGTTCGGCGGGCCGAAGTGGACGGTCAGCCCGACCTACGAGGGGATGCTCAAGGAGGAGCTCGACGCCGCTTCGGAGCGGCACCCCGACGTCCCCTACAGCCCGGCCCTGATCGACGCCACCTACGCGGGGCTGGTCTCGGGCGGCGCCGACGCCCCGCTCGTCATCCCGGCGCTCAACCGCGACGGCGACTGCCTCTCCGACCTGGTTCTGCCGCTGTTCGGGTCGATCGCCGGGGCCGAGTCGGTGCTGCTCGCGCTCGACGAGCAATACGAGCCCACCGCGGTCATGGCCGAGGCGCCGCACGGCACCGCCCCGGCGCTCCAGGGCAAGGACATCGCCAACCCGATGGCGATGATCCTGGCCGCCGCCGCCCTCCTGCACTACGCGGGCGAGCTTGGGCACGAGGGGGCCGACACCGCTTCGAGGGCGATCTACGAGGCGGTGCTCGAGACCAGCGCGAGCGGCGTCCGGACCCCGGATCTCGGCGGCAGCGCGTCGACGAGCGAGTTCACCGACGAGGTCCGCGCTCGAGTGCGGACCAAGATCGACATCTGGTCCTCGCTCGGTTCGGGGGTCTGAGGGCCGCACCCTCGGGCTGCGCGTGGCCGCTCTCCGGCCGCCGCAAGCCATCTTGCACCCGGTCCGCACCGCGGCGTAGCTTCCGAACTGATGTTCCCACGGCTGAGATACCGGCTCGGCTCCGCGCTGGCCCTCCTCGTCGAGTTCTCGACGCTCGGCGAGTACCGCCTCGCCCCCGCTCCCGGCGCGGCGGTCGCGGGCGCACAGCCGGCCGGCGGCCGCTGCCCGGCGGGGCCTGGGAGGCGCCGGCAAGGCCGGTGTGCTCCCCGCCGGGCGGCGGGGAACGCGCGGCCCGCCCCGCTCTCCGCGGCCGGGCGCGGCCGCTGCGGCTAGATCAGCTTCCGAGCGGCGAGCTCTCCCCGCAGCCACTCGATCGGCTCGCGGTTCTTCCCCTCGGTGGAGCCGTCGAGCTCGACGAAGCGCAGAAAGAGAACCGGGTCCGGGATGCGCTCGAGCATCCGGTCGAGGGCCGCGTCCTGCGGCTGTCCGGTGCGCCGCATGCGCTTCCAGACCGCGTACGGTCGGTCGTGCAGCTCGAGCGTGGCCAGCAGGCGCTCGTCGTCCGTGTAACGCTCGGCGAAGCGCCGCGCCCGGAACGCGTGGTGGTTCGGCCCCGTGCGCGGCAGCCACTCCCTTACCTGGTACTTCAGCGAGTCGTGCAAGAGCGCGAGGAACCTGAGCTCGGACCGCCTGGGCTCTGGCTCGCGCCAGTCCTCGATTGTGGCGAGCAGGTCGCGGACGTGGGCGCCGACCGACCCCTCCGGGTGGCTCGAGCGGGGCTCGCCCCAGCGAAGGCCCTCGAGTAGCACCGGGTCATGGCTCACCGCCCGCTCGAGCTCGTTCTCGGGCGTGAAGCCCGCCACCACCTCGGCGACCGCAGGAGGGCGGCTGCCCGGCCCTGCGGCCTCGCCTAGCCGACCCTCTCGGCCGTCCATCGATCCCCGCGCCGGGCGAGCACCACGTTCAGCTCGCCCTCGGGGCCCCTAGCCACCATCTGGGCGCGGTCCTCGTCGGTTCCGGGGCGGTCGTCGACGAGGACGAGCTCGAGCTGCTCGCAGGAGAACCCGGGC
>DASQXU010000145.1:0-2115 GCA_035639555.1 Thermoleophilaceae bacterium | reverse complement strand
CGGGGCGGGATCGCCCGCCGGCAGCGCGTCCCGCGCCCAGGTGCTCTGCTTCCACTCCGGCACCGGCGTCTCGCAGCCCGCCCGCGGCACGTAGCTTGAGCGCTCCACGAGCGCCATGCGGTGGATGTAGCGGGGGCAGTTGGGGAAGACCTCCGTCGCCCTGACGCGGACCACGAACTGGGCCTTCGGATAGAGCTCGATCAGCGGATCGTCCTCGTCGACGCTCGCCATTCCGTTCAGCCGCAGCCGCGACGGGCGCTTCGAGACGAAGTCGATGAACAGCAGGCCGACGTGGGGGTTCAGCTGCAGGTTCCCCATCGAGAGGTACATCCCGTTCCCGTCGTAGTTCGGGAAGGCGATCGTCTGCTCGTCGAGCACTCGCACGAAGCCGGGGTCGCCCCCCTTGTACGAGCACTGGGGGCGACCGTCGGCGTCGGCGGTGGCGATGAAGAACATGTCCATCCGCTCGATGAACGCCTTGTCCTCGGGCGAGATGCGCGCCTCGACCAGGCGGTCCTCGATCCGGTCCGCGATCCGCCGGGTGTCGAAGCGGTCCTGAAGCCGCCGGGCCCCGTCGTGGTACATCGACGCCATGGGTAGAGGGTCGGCCGCGGGCCGTTCCCTGTCAAGCACGGGGCGTCTGACCGCGTCGGTGTTCGGCATCCTTTCCCGCCCGTGCGTCCGCCGCCCGAGGCCAGGATCCCAGCGCCGGAGTTCCCGCCGCGCCTGCGCTGGAGGGGCGTCGCGTTCCTGCGCATGGACCGCCTGCTCGGGCGCCATGCCGCACTCGTCGAGTTCTGGGACTTCGCGCGGATCAACTCGCTGCGCACCCTGCCCTACCTGCGGGCCTGGCACGAGCGCTACTCGGGCGCCGGGCTCCAGATCATCGGCGTCCACTCGCCGGGCTACTCGTTCGGCCGCGATCCGGCGACGGTCGAGCGCGCGGTCGATCGGCTCGAAATCCCGTATCCGGTCGTCCTCGACCCCGACCTGGAGGTGTGGCGGCTCTACGGCAACCGGGGGTGGCCCGGCCGCTACCTGTTCGACCGAACGGGCCTGCTGCGCTACATCCACTACGGGGAGGGCGACTACCTCGACAGCGAGCTCGCGGTGCAGGAGGCCCTGCTCGAGATCGACCCCGACTTCGAGCCGCCGCCGCCGCTCGAGCCGCTCAAGCCGGAGGACGCGCCCGGGGCGATGCTCGAGCCCCAGACCGCGGACATCGAGCTCCCGCGGGATCGCGACCGGCTCGAGCTGGTCCGCGACTGGACCGAGGGCGAGGACTACCTCGAGGCCGCGGACGCGGGGGCCGCGGCGCGCTTTCGCTTCCGGGCCGGCGCCGCCTACGCCGTGCTCTCGGGCGCCGTCGAGCCGGGCGTCTACGAGACCGACGGGACGGTGGCCGCCGAGGACCCCGGCCTACGGCTGCACGCGGTGCAGTTCACGCCGCTCGCACCGTAGCCGCGAGGCAGCCTAGGAAGTCGCGGCGAGCGCCCGGCGAATCTCCTTCGGGAGCATGAACCGGACGTCCTCCTGGACCACCTGGAACTCGGAGACCTCGGCCGTCCCCCGCCTGCGGAAGGTCTCCACGAGCCGCTGGACGAGCTCCTCGGGGGCGCTCGCCCCGGAGGTGATGCCGACCACCCGCTTGCCGTCGAGCCACTCCTCCTCGAGCTGGCCCTCGTTGTCCAGGAGGTACGACTCCGCGCCGTGCTCACGGGCCACCTCGACCAGCCGATTCGAGTTCGAGGAGTTGCGGGAGCCGATCACCAGCACCAGGTCGCACTGGCGCGCCATCTGCCGCACGGCCATCTGGCGGTTGGTGGTGGCGTAGCAGATGTCGTCGGTGCGGGGACCGGCGATCCCCGGAAACCGCTCCTTGAGCCGCCGGATGATCCGATCGGTCTCGTCCACGGAGAGCGTGGTCTGGGTGAGGTAGGCGATCTTCTCGGGATCCTCGACCTCGAGCCGGTCCACGTCCTCCTCGCTCTCGACGAGCACGATCCGGCCGGGCGCCTCGCCCATCGTGCCCTCGACCTCCTCGTGCCCCGAGTGGCCGATCAGGATGATCGTGTAGCCCTGGGTGGCGAACTTACGCGCCTCGACGTGCACCTT
>DASQXU010000144.1:0-9671 GCA_035639555.1 Thermoleophilaceae bacterium | reverse complement strand
ATCGGGCGATGATGGGCTCCTTCGAGGCCCGTCGGGGATTTCACCACGGCGACGGCGGGATCGTGCGGCTTGTCAACACCTGCGGGGTGGGGGTAGCGATGCAGCTCGTCCTGACGGCCGAGCCGATCGA
The DNA here is from genome assembly GCA_035639555.1 of Thermoleophilaceae bacterium. GTDB lineage: Bacteria > Actinomycetota > Thermoleophilia > Solirubrobacterales > Thermoleophilaceae > DASQXU01. The sequence goes on along the minus strand of DASQXU010000144.1, from coordinate 9,541 downwards.
CGCCCAGCGGGCCCTCCGGTGCAACCTCGTGGCCAAGGTCGTGCCCCACGAGCGCCTGCTGCCCGAGGCCGAGCTCCTCGCCCGGCAGATCCTGCGCAACTCGCAGCGTGCCGTCCGCTCGGCCAAGGAGACGATCCTCGAGGTGATCGGCAAGCCGCTCGACGACCAGTTGCGGATCGAGGGCTGGAACTCGTACACATGCGTCGATCGCGAGGAGGCCGCCGCGTTGCTCGAGCGGTTCTACGACAGGGTCGACCCTGGGCGAGCCGGCACGAGCCCGACCGCGCTCGGAGACCGTGGGTTGACCCCCCGGTCCCGGCCCGACAGGCTTGGCCCGATGCTGGTCCTCTCCGGCCCTGAGGTCGAGCGGCTGCTCGACCTCGACGCGCTCGTCGACGCGCTCGCCACCGCGATGGTCGACCTCAGCTCCGGGCGGGCCTCCGTCCCGGAGCGAATCGCCGCGGTGGTGCCCGAGCGCGAGGCCCTCCTCGCCGCCATGCCGGGATACGTGCCATCGACCGGGGCGCTGATGAGCAAGCTGGTATCGCTGTTTCCGGGCAACGCCGCCCACGGCATCCCGACGCACCAGGCGGTGATCGTCGCCTTCGAGCCGGAGACGGGCACGCCGGCGGCGCTCCTCGACGGGACCTCGATCACCGCGCTGCGCACGGGCGCCGGCTCGGCGCTGTCCGCACGCCTTCTCGCCCGCGAGGACGCCTCGACGCTGGCCATCCTCGGGACCGGGGTCCAGGCCCGCTCCCATGCGCGCGCGGTCTCGCGCGTGCGGGGCTTCGCCGAGGTGCTCGTGGCGGGCCGCGACCCGGTCAAGGCGCGCCGCTTCGCCGGCGAGCTCTCCACGGAGCTCGAACCCGAGGTGCGCCCCCTCGACTCCTTCGAGGAGGCGGTCGAGAGCGCCGACGTGGTCTGCGCCACCACCCACGCCGTCGAGCCGGTGGTGCGCCGCCCCTGGGTGCGGGACGGCACCCACGTCACCTCGGTCGGCTACAACCCGAGCGGACGCGAGCTCGACGACGAGACGGTCGCCGACGCGCTGGTGGCCGTGGAGTCGCGCCGCGCGGTGCTCGCGCCGGTCCCCGCCGGGAGCCGCGACCTGGTCGAGCCGATCGAGCGCGGAGTGATCACGAAGGACGACATCCACGCCGAGATCGGGGAGCTCGTCTCGGGCGCCAAGCCCGGGCGCACGAGCCCGGCGCAGATCACCCTCTACAAGTCGGTGGGCGTCGCCGCCCAGGACGCGGCGGCCGCGGCGCTCGTCCTCGAAGCGGCGCGCGAGCGCGGGGTCGGTCGCGAGGTGGCGCTGTAGGTCGCTCCGGGCGCGCCGCGGCCGCCGCGGCCTCGGCGCGCCGGTTTTCCCGGGCGGCCGACGGGCAAGCATCACGACGTGCTCGCAGAGCAGACGCTCCTGGTGACCGGCTCGACCGACGGGCTGGGCCGGCAGGTGGCCGCCCGGCTGGTCGAGCGGGGCGCCACGGTGCTGATCCACGGACGCCACCCGGACCGGGTCGAGCAGGTGAGGGCCGAGATCGGCGCGGAGCGTGGCTACGTGGCCGACCTCGCCTCGCTCGAGCAGACGCGGCGGCTGGCCGGCGAGGTCGGACGCGACCACGAGCGGCTACCGGTGCTCGTCAACAACGCCGGCATCCTCGGCACGCCGAGCGGCGAGCGGGAGCTGAGCGAGGACGGCTACGAGCTGCACTTCGCGGTCAACTACCTGGCCGGCTTCGTGCTGACCCTGGCGCTCCTGCCGCTGCTGATCCGCTCGGCGCCGTCCAGGGTGGTGAACGTGAGCTCGGGCGCCCAGCGGCCGATCGACTTCGACGACGTGATGCTCGAGCACCGCTATGACCACACCCGCGCCTACAGCCAGAGCAAGCTCGCGCAGGTGATGTTCACGTTCGAGCTCGCCGAGCGGCTCCAGCGCGACGGGCAGGACGGGCTGGCGGTGGCGGCGCTGCATCCGGCCTCGCTGATGGACACGAAGATGGTTCGCCGGTCCTACGGCACGGCCTGGACCTCCGTCGAGGAGGGCGGAGCGGCGACCCTACGCCTGGTGGCCGACGCCCCGCCCGAGGAGATCGACGGGCGCTACTTCGAGGGCCGCCGCGAGGCCGCGGCGAACCGCCAGGCCTACGACGAGCGGGCCCGCCGGCGGCTCTGGGAGCTCAGCGAGGAGCTGAGCGGGCTACCGGCCCGAGGTCACAGACCCGCGCACTGACCGATCTTCCGGCCGGTCACCACGTTCGGGAGGCCCTCCGAGTCCCCCACCTGGGGAGCGGGGACGTCGCCGAAGCACACGAGACTCCCCCGGATCGTGTTGGTGACGTACTCGTTCGCGTCCGGGTCGCCCATGACGTTGTTGGTGAGAGTCACGGTGCCGCGAACGGTGTTCCGGATGAAGCCGAGCCAGAACGCGGAGTAGCCGTTGATCGTCGCGCCGCCGCGGATGACGTTGTCCTCGACCGTCGAGAACTGGTCCGCCCCGCCGCCGCCGTTCATCCTCACGCCGCCGCTGACGTGCGCGAAGTGCAGCTGGAGCGAGGCCGGAGCGTTCGCGCGCACCCCGCCGCGGATCGTGCCGGTGTTGGTGCTTTCCTCGCTCCCGAGGACGAACGTCGCACCCGGTCCGACCCGGACCCCGCCGCGGACGTCGATCGTTGCGTTCGTGCCGTCGCAGGTCGCGCCGGCGGGCACGACGAGCTTGTGGTAGCTGCCCGAGGCCAGCGTTCCCGTGCAGGTGGACGCCTTCGGTGCGGCGAAGGCGGTCGCTGGTCCCAGTGCCAGCGCCACGCTGAGAGTCCCGACGATGACCGGTCCGATCTTGCCCATGCAGTCTCCTCCAAGCCTCGCGGTTCGGACAGCCTCTCATGGCCAAAGCCGGGCTCGCGGCCGAAAAACGGCCACTCTTAGGGATCTCACACGCTTCTCCGCCATCCTGCCGGCCGGAGTGAGTGAGGAGGCTGCATGACCAGGAACTGGAAGCTGATCACCGTTGGATGCCTGCTGCTGGTGGCGGCGGCGACCTCGGTCGCCTTCGCGGCGGGCTCGGGCTCTACGCGCTCGAGCGGCTCGGGCGCGCCGCCGGCCGCCTGGCACCCGGGCGGCGGGGGCCGGTTCTTCGGTCCGGTGGGCGATCCGCAGCGCTTCGCCGCGGACGTGGCGAAGAAGCTCGGCGTGTCCGCTCAGTCGGTGCGGAGCGCGCTCCGCGGCGCGCGCGCCGACCTGCGGCGCGAGCGCCACGCCCGCGGCGGTTGCCCCGGAGGGCGCCGGCTGATGTGCCCGGCCCGAGCGATCCAGCGGCTGGCGGACGCGCTCGCCGCCAGGCTCCACCGCAGCCGCTCGGACGTGCTGAGCGCGCTGAAGTCGGTGGCCAAGGCGCGGGTCGACCTGGCCGTGAGGGACGGGTTCATCACGGCGAGGCGCGGCCAGCGAATCAAGTCGTCCATAGACTCCGGGAAGTGCCCGAGATTGCGCCTGCGTCGGGACGCGCTGCCGGGCGGCCCGCCGCCGCCCGGCATGCCCCAGTAGGACACGCTCCGGGTCGAAGGTGAGGCTCGACGCGCCGGAGGCCCTGGTCGTCGACGACGACCCCGCGATCCGCAAGGCCCTCGAGCGCGCGCTGCGCCTCGAGGGCTTCGCGGTGCGCCTGGCCGAGGGCGGCCGCCGCGCGCTTCAGCAGGTCGACGAGCGCCCTCCCTCGATCATCGTCCTCGACGTGGCGATGCCCGACCTCGACGGCGTCGCCGTCACCTCCCGGCTTCGCTCCGGCGGAGTCGAGGTCCCGATCTGCATCCTCTCGGCCCGCGACGAGATCGCCGACCGGGTGGCCGGGCTCGAGGCCGGCGCCGACGACTACCTGCTCAAGCCGTTCGCCCTCGAGGAGCTGGTGGCCCGGATGCACGCCCTGCTGCGCCGCGTCCCGAGCGCCGGCGCGGTGCCGCTGCGGGTCGGTGAGCTGACCGTCGATCCGGTGCGGCGCATCGCGCGCCGGGCGAACCGCGATCTCGAGCTCACCCGCCGCGAGTTCGAGCTGCTGCTCGAGCTCGCCCTGCACGCGGGGATCGTCCTGAGCCGCGCCCAGCTCCTCGAGCGGGTGTGGGGCTACGACTTCGAGGTCGACTCCAACGTCGTGGACGTGTTCGTCGGCTACCTGCGGCGCAAGCTCGAGGCCGGCGGCGAGCCGCGGATCCTGCACACGGTGCGCGGGGTGGGCTTCGTGCTGCGGCCGTGAGGAGCCTTCGCGGAAGGGTCACGCTCGCGGCCACGGCCGCGGTGGCTCTGGTGCTCGCCGTGGTCGGCGTGCTGATCGTCGCCTCCTACGCTCGCCACGAGCGCTCGAGCCTCGACGACAGCCTCAGCACCCGCGCCGCCGACCTCGTCCCGCGCGCGAGCCGGCTCGCGGCGCGACAGGTGCTTGGCGTGCCCGGGCGCGGCGGGATCGGCCCGCTCGAGCCGGCCGGGCCTCCCTCGCTCGCGGTGGGCAGCGGCTCGTTCATTCGGGTCCTCGCCGGGGGCCAGGTGGTGATCAGCGCCGGGGACGTGCCGGGGAGCGGCTTCCCCGAACCGAGCGGCACGGGGTTCCGCACGGTCAACTTCGAAGGGCGGCACTGGCGGACCTACACCCGCCAGCTGCCGCTGCCCGGCGGCCGCCTGCAGCTCGCCGACGATCTATCGCCGGTCGAGAGCCGGATCTCCGACATCCGCCTGCGGGTCGTCGTGATCGCGGCCATCGGGGTGCTGCTGGCCGGGGTCGCCGTGCACCTGCTCGGGGCCCTGGCCCTCGAGCCGCTCGGGCGGCTGCGGCGCGCGGTCGCCGGCGTGAGCGGCACCCGGGACCTCTCGCGCCGGGTTCCCGCGGGCGACGGGCCGGTCGAGGTCGACGACCTGGCCGAGGACGTCAACGCCATGCTCGGCCGGCTCGAGCGGGCGCTCGAGGCGCAGCGGCGGTTCGCGGCCGACGTTGGCCACGAGCTACGGACCCCGCTCACCTCCATCCGCGCCAACCTCGATGCCCTCGCGCGCTCGGACTCGATGCCCGAGGCCGAGCGGCGCCAGCTCCTCGCCGAGGTGCGCGCGGAGCAGAGCCGGGTGGTTGCGCTGCTCGAGGCGCTCCAGATGCTCGCGCGCGGGGACGCGGGCGCCGCCCTCCCGGTGAGCGAGGTGGACCTGGCCGAGACCGTGGACGCCGCCGTGGTCGCCGCCCGCCGCCGCCATCCCGGCGTGCGGTTCGAGCTGGACGCGCCGGCCGGACCGGTCCCCCTGCGCGGCTGGCCGGACGGGCTGCGCCTCGTGGTCGACAACCTGCTCGAGAACGCAGCGCGCCACGGGCGCCCGGACGGGACGGTGGCGGTCAGGGTCGCGCGCGACACCGACGCTTGGCTGCTGGACGTGGACGACGACGGCCCGGGGGTGCCCTACGCGGAGCGCGAGCGCATCTTCGAGCGCTTCGCCCGCGGTCAGGACGCCCACGCGCCGGGCTCGGGCCTCGGCCTGGCCCTGGTGGCGCAGCAGGCCGAGCTCCACGGGGGCGATGTGCGGGTCGCCGACTCGCCGGCCGGCGGCGCGCGCTTCACGGTGCGGCTGAGCGGCGGGTAGCGCTCGCCGACCTCGACCGGTAGGTTCCCGCCGCAGCCCTCCGTGCCGTCCCCATGCGACGACTCGCCCTCCTGTCGCTCGTCCCGCTCGCCCTCCTGGTCGTCGTGCCGGCGGCGGGTGCCTCGACGCGCGAGCCGCGAGTCGTCGGCGGGACGCAGGCCCCGGCGGGCGCCTATCCGTTCATGGCCGCCCTGCTCGATCACGGCGTCGCCTCGACGTACCTCGCCCAGTTCTGCGGCGGCTCCCTGATCGCGCCCAGGACCGTTCTGACCGCCGAGCACTGCGTCGAGGGACAGAGCGCAGCGTCGATCGACGTGCTCGTGGGCACGGGCCACCTGGCGGCACCGGGCGAGGCCGCGAGCGGCGAGCGGATCCCGGTGTCGGCCATCGCGGTCGCGCCCGGGAACGACTTCTCGACCCTGAACAACGACGTCGCCATCCTGCTCCTCGCCCACGCGCCGAGCGCCGGCGCGCTCACCGGCACGATCGCCCCGGTCGATCCCACCGCCGACGCCGGTTCGCTCCAGCCCGGAGACCCGGCGACGGTGATCGGCTGGGGGGACACCACCAACGGCCTCGGCCAGTTTCCGCAGGACCTGCGGCAGACCGACGTGCTGTTCGCCTCCGACCAGGAGTGCGCTAGCGCCTACGGGGCGAGGTTCACCCCATCGTCGATGCTCTGCGCCGACTGGCCTCCGGTGAACGCCCACGACTCCTGCTCCGGCGACTCGGGCGGGCCGCTGTTCATCACCGTCTCCGGCGCCCGCAGGCAGGCGGGGGTGGTGAGCTTCGGCCACGGCTGCGCGGAGCCGGGGTTCCCCGGCGTCTACGCTCGGCTGGCCGCGCCGCAACTCCACTCCTTCGTCACCGGGTTCATCGCGGTGGGATCGCCGCCCGCGAACGTTTCGCCTCCCGCGATCGCGGGATCCAGGCTCGTCGGCCACCCCCTGACCTGCCTGCCGGGCGGCTGGACCGGACTCGGCCTGAGCTTCTCCTACCAGTGGCTGAGGGCGGTCGGCTTCAGCGCGACGCCGGTCGGGAGCGGACAGGTCTACACCCCGACCGCCTCGGACGCCGGGAGCTTCCTCGAGTGTCGGGTCACCGCCAGGAACGCCGTCGGCTCGAGCGCGGCGACCTCGGCGCCCGTGCTGGTTGCAAACCCGCCGAGTCAGCCCGTCCGCGACACCCGGCCGCCGCGGGCCAGGCTCCTCAGCCGCCGCTGCGCGCGCCACCGCTGCCGCGTGCGGGTCCTGGTCGTCGATCCGCCGCCCTCGCTCGGCATCGCCTCGGTCCGCGGAATCCTCGCCTCGCGCAACCGCGTCCGCTGCCGGCGCGCCGCGGACCGGCTCCGCCACCGCCGCTGCTACTCCCGGCTCCGCCGGCGAGCGCTTCGGGCGAGCAGCCGCGACCGGCGGATCTGGACGTTCCGCACCCCGAAGCTTCGCCGCGGGAGGCACGTGCTGACCGTCGCGCTCCGCGACAAGGCGGGCAACCGGCGCCCGCGCGCGCTGCGAGTTCGCTTGAACCAGTAGGCCCTCGGGCGGGCGCCGGCGCCGCTAGTCCTCCAGCCCTCGTTCGAGTCGCGAGCGGACCCAGAGCCAGACCACCACCCCGGAGCCGACGCACAGTCCGAGCCCCAGGACGAGGAACGTCCCGAGGCTCTCGATGTGGTCGGTCAGCCACTTGAAGTTCATCCCGAAGAAGCTGGTGACCACGGTCAGCGGCAGGAAGATCGTGGCGACGACCGTGAGCCGCTCCATCGCCTCGTTCAGGCGGTTGGCGACCGTCGAGTTCAGGAGGTCGAGGGCGTCGGAGAGCCGGTCGAGCGCGCCGTCGACCTGGTCGGCGACCCGCATCATCAGACCGCTCACGTCGTCCAGGTCCTGCCGCGGGGCGCGCTGGAGCCCGGGGAGGCTCGAGAGGTCCTCCAGCGCCCACCCCATGTAGTCGCGCTGGCGGCGGGCGATGCGCAGCGCGTTCAGCAGCCGCCGACGATCCTGGAGGATCTCTGCCCGCAGGGCCGGGGCGGGCTTCACGTTCCGCAGTGCGCCGGCGGCCTCGGTCTCGATGTCCACGATCCGCTCGTCGAGGGGATCGAGCAGGTCGTTGAAGCTGTCGGCCAGGGCCTGGAGGATGCGGGCGACGACCGCCTCCTCGGCCGGCCGTATGTCCGCGAACGAGGAGCGCAGGTCGTCGAGGGCCGGGCAGGCCAGGAGGCGGAGCGTGACGACCCAGTCCCCGCTGACGAGCAGATGAACCTCGACGAGCTGGGCCCCGTCGGCGCCTGCGGGATCGGCGCCGTAGAAGACGAGGGTCTCGACCCCGTCGAACCGGCGAAGGTGGGGTGACTGCCCGAAGCGAAGGGCCCGCGCCGCGGCCTGTGGGTCGAGGCCGATCAGGTCGACCAGCCGGTCGACCTCCCGCTGCTCCGGCCGCTCGAGGTCGAGCCAGAAGAAGCGGTGGGTCCGCCGGAGCTCGGCCAGGCGGCCCTCGCTCAGCTCGGTCAGCGTCTCCACCGGGCCGACCGTAGCCACCCGGCAGGACGCCTTCGGTCCCGACCCACGGTCAGGCCGCGGCGCCGAGCGGGGCCCGCGGCGCTCCGGAGGCCAGCCGCTCCTGGAGCACGGCTCGCGCCCCCTGGCCCGGCACGGCGGTGACATAGCGGACGCGCGCTCGCTCCGGGCGGGGATCGGCCGCTCGCAGGTCGACCCGGCGGAGGATCGTCCGGAGGATGACCCTCATCTCGAGCTGGGCGAACGCCGCCCCCAGGCAGCGACGCACCCCGCCGCCGAACGGGAGCCAGGTGTAGGGCTCCGGCTGACCCTCGAGGAAGCGCTCGGGGCGGAAGGCGTAGGGCTCGGGGTACGCGTCTGGGCGGTGGTGCTGGACCGCTATCGCCGCCAAGACGAGGGTGCCGGCCGGGATGCGGTAGCCCGCGAGCTCGACGTCGCGCGTGACCTTGCGCGCGACGCCGCGCACGCGGAGCGTCTCCTTGACCACGGCGTCGACCTCGGCGTCGCCCTCCAGGCGCTCGTGGCCCGCTCCATTTCGCATCAAGCGCTCGAACGCCCAGGCGAGGGCGGTCGCCGTCGTCTCATGCCCGGCCGTGAGGAGGGTCATCAGCTCGTCGCGGAGCTCCCGGTCGCTCATCGGCGAGCCGTCCTGGTGCCGGGCGCGGAGCAGCAGCGAGAGCACGTCCGCACGGTGGCTCGGCTCCGGCTCGGCGCGGCGGTCCGCGATCTGGTCGTGACCAGCTCGTCCACCCGCTTCCGGGCGGCGACGAAGCGGCGCCAGGGGGGTGAGGGGGCCGAGGTCCCGGCGCAGCGGCGGCAGCCAGACGACCGCGTTGCTGGTCCGCGCGAAGCGGTGGATCGCCTCCCGCAGCTCGCCGAGGCGCTCCTCCTCGCGCACGCCGAAGACCGCCCGGAGGACCACCTCGAGCGTGATCGCCTGCACACGGGGGTGGAGGGCGAACGGCCGCCCGCGCGGCCAGCGCTCGAGGTCGCGCTCGGCAACTTCGGCCATGAGCGCCGCGTAGCGGCTCCTTGACCGCCGCCGGATCGGCGAGGTAGACGACGCGTCCGTAGCCCGGGAAGCGGCCGCTGAAGCAGTCGCCGTAGCGGCGCCAGCGACGGAGCATCCACTCGTAGGGCTCGTGGGCCGCGAGTGCTCCCTGGAGCGCGGCGGACAGACGCGGGCTGGGTCGCAGGTCGGCCACGCCCGCCCCTCAGGCCCTGGAGCGGAAGAACTCCAGGATCGCGGCGTGGGTCTCGCGCGGCGCCTCCATCTGCGGCACGTGTCCGCAGTCGAGCTCGACGTGCCGGGCGGTCGGCAGCGCCCGCTCCACGTGGCGCCTGAAGCCGATCGGCACCAGGCGGTCCTCGCGGCCCCACACGAACAGGGCATCGGGCGAGAGCTCGGCGAGCCG
>DASQXU010000143.1:0-2110 GCA_035639555.1 Thermoleophilaceae bacterium | reverse complement strand
CGCCCGGCGCCGCAAGCTAGCAGCCGGAGCCGGGCGATACCCTCCGCCGATGCCCGCGGTCGAGCTCGACAAGCTGAGCTGGCCGGAGGTCGAGGCCGAGCTCCACCGGGGGCGCGACACGGTCGTGGTCGCGTTCGGGGCCACCGAGCAGCACGCCCGCCACCTGCCGCTGGCGACCGATGCGCTGATCGGCGATCACCTCGCCCGCCTGGTGGCTGACCGGCTCGACGCCTTCGTCGCGCGCACCGTGCGGGTCGGTTGCTCTGCCCACCACCTCGACTTCCCGGGCACGCTCTCCCTCGAGGAGGAGACGTTCCACGCCGTGGTCGCCGACCTGGTGCGCTCGCTGGCTCGCGCCGGCTTCCGCCGCCTCGTGCTCGTACCCACCCATGGCGGCAACTTCGCGCCGCTCGCCACCGCCCTCGAGGAGCTCGGGGAGCTGCCCGGCACCACGGTGGTGGCCCTGACCGACCTCGGCGTGCTGCTCGAGATCGCCCGGACCGGCGAGCGCGAGCACGGCGTCCCGCTCTCCGACGGCGGCCTCCACGCCGGGGAGTGGGAGACCTCGATGCTGCTGTACATCCATCCGGAGCTCGTACACATGGAGCGCGCGGAGGCCGGCTACACGGGGGACCTACAGCAGGGGATCGGCCGCATGTTCGAGAGCGGCGTCAAGGCGCTATCGGAGAACGGCGCGATCGGCGACCCGAGCCAGGCCTCGGCCGAGCACGGCGAGCGCTACCTGGAGGTGGCCCTCGAGCTCGTGCTCGAGCAGATCGAGGCCGCGGGGTAAGAGGCTCTAAGCGGAGGACGCCGCGCCGCCTAAACTCTTCGGGCCCGGGCGCGTAGCTCAGTGGGAGAGCGCTCGCCTCACACGCGAGAGGTCGCTGGTTCGAACCCAGCCGCGCCCACTAGCACGAAGCCCCTGCTCACACGCGGTTTCGGCGCTCGCAGCGGTAGGCAGCTAGAGGTGCCCACCCTGCCGCGGAAGCGCTCCTGGAAGCGAAGAAACGCACCAACGAGCAAGGGGACCGGATTGACCCTCGCTCATTCACGAGAACTCACACGACGTGCGGAGGCACGTCGGACAGCGGGCCAGAAAGGTCGTGCCGAATCACTCATCAAGCTTGGCGCGGTCGGTCTGCTGGCCCCTGGAGGAAATCGACGGCGTCGAGCCCGGCGAGAAGGCGCGCGGGATGGGGCGAGCTGATGCAGCGCCTCTGGCGCGACCGCGCCCAGCGGTACCGCTGCGAGCTCGGTTCCACGCCGCAACCCGTCGCCCGCAACCGCGCCCTGCAAGCGGCATCCGGCTCTGACCGCTCGCCATGCGAGCGCCGGTCAGCGGTCGGCTTGCCGCTCCTCCGGCGGCGGCTCAACGTCGCTGAGTGCACGCGTGCGCTCAGCCCGGCGGTGTGCCGAGTCGTGCGGCGACCTTCGTCTCGGGTTGTCGGACCTCGACCACTACGCAGTACCGGGTGGTTAGCCAGGCCGGCGCCCGGGGCGTGGCAGCCTGCGCCTTCGCACCGCCCACAACGAGCCGAGTCAGGAGGCCGCAGTCACGGTTACGATGGCCTCACCCCTCACCGGCGAGAAGCCCCGGAATGAATCCCAAACTACCCACAGCCCGCGGTCGGGGTTTCCCAAGACGAGACCGAGGGCTGGCCCGCCGATTCGCAACGGGAGCGCTCGCGGCGGCGCTTGTGCTCGTGCTAGTCGCCGGGCTCGCGTGTGGCCGTCCGTCCGGGGCACCGCGGCAGGCGGCGTCGGACCCAGCCGCCGCGATGACCTTCGTCGTCGTAGGTCTGCAGCCCCCTCCCTCCCAGCGGCTTGGCCTGCGCTTCACCGGAGGCTTCACGGCGATCAACCTCGTGTCCGCTGCCGCCGCACCCGAGAAGCCGGGTATCGGCTTATTTGCATTCGAGGGTGGCGACCTCTTGATGCAGGCCCAGGGCGGCCAGACGGCGGTCGAGGTCGACGTCAACTTCGAGCTGGCCGCGCCGGGCACCCCGATCACCGGGGAGGCCAGCGTGCCTTCGGGCACGGGCGTTGCGGTGCAGACCCAAGGGGGCAATTTCATTCCGATCAGCGGCCACTTCTCGATCCCAACCGG
>DASQXU010000142.1:0-2169 GCA_035639555.1 Thermoleophilaceae bacterium | reverse complement strand
CGAAGTGGGCGAGCACCCCGGCGGCGAAGCGGAGCGGCGGCCCAAGGCGCCGCCGCCCCGAGTGGGTGTAGAGCTCGCCCCCGGGTGCGACCCCGACGCAGCGCACGCCTGGGACCGGCTGCTCGCCCGGGGCCCACTGGCGCCGGGTGACGTACGTTACGTCGTGGTCACGGGCGAGGTCCTCGGCCAGGACGCGCAGCCAGCGCTCGGCGCCGCCCACCGTCTGCGGGTACAGGCAGTCGTAGACGAGCGCCACGCGCATCCGATTGCCGAGCGTAGACCAGAATTGGGCAATGGCCTACCTGCGCCGGCTGTTCGCGGCCACCGAGGAGGAGAACCGGCGGGCGATCCTGTCGCTGCTCCCGGGCAGCCGCGGAGGCGAGCTGCTCGACCTAGGCACGGGGGACGGCGCCTTCGCGGAGCGCGTCCGGCACCGCATCGGCGCCGAACGCATCGTCGGCGTCGAGCTGATCCCGGACGAGGCGGCGCAAGCGCGAAACCGGGGCATCGACGTGCGCGAGGGCGACCTCGATGACGGCCTTCCGTTCCCCGACGGCAGCTTCACCACCGTCCACGCCAACCAGGTGATCGAGCATGTGCGCCACACCGACCGCCTGGTCTCGGAGATACGTCGGGTGCTCGCCCCCCGGGGGCTGGCCTGCATATCGACGAACAACCTCTCGAGCTGGCACAACGTGGTCTCGCTCGCGCTCGGCTACCAGCCCATGCCGATGCACGTGAGCGACAAGCTCGTGCTCGGGAACCCGCTCGACCCGCAGCGCCGGCGGCCCCACCCCCACGCCGGCCGCGTCCATCTTCGACTGTTCACCGGCCGGGCCCTGCGCGAGCTGTCCGAGCACCACGGGCTTCGCACGCTGACCATGCGAACTGCGGGCTACTACCCGCTGCCGCCCCGCCTCGCCCGCATCGCGGGGCGGATCGACCCCTTGCACGGGGCCTTCCTGATCGGGCTGTTCGAGCGGCCGGCGGCCTAGCCGACTCCGTGGGGGGCGTAACCGCCCCCGGCGGGCGGGGTTTCGTCACTCATGGCCGCCCCCGACGCCGCGGCGGCGCGCGCCGAGCAGCTCGTCAACCGTCTGGTTCCGGCGGACGGGCCGAGAAGGCGGATGCTCGTGATCGTGAACCCGCACGCGACCGCGGTGTCCGATCGCCTGAGAAGCGTCGTGCTCCACGCCCTCCATGCGCGCTACGAGGTGGAGGCGATCGAGACCAAGGCGCCCCGCCACGCCACCCAGATCTGCCGCGAGACGGCCGGCGGGGGCTATGACGTGGTGGTGGCTTTCGGCGGCGACGGCACAGCCAACGAGGCGGCCAACGGGCTCGTTGGGAGCGACACCCCGCTCACCTGCCTGCCCGGCGGCTCGACCAACGTCTGGTGCCGAACCCTCGGAATCCCCGACGACGTGGTCGACGCCACCGGGCACCTGCTCGAGCTGGCCGAGAAGTTCAGCGTCCGCCGCGTGGATCTGGGGCGGGCGGCCGACCGGCACTTCCTGTTCGGCTCGGGCGCGGGACTCGACGCGAGCGTGGTCGAGCGGGTCGACCGCCGCCCGGATCTCAAGGCCCGCGCCGGGAAGTGGTTCTTCACCTGGGCCGCGCTCTCGGCCTTCGTGGGCCGCTACCTCGTGAGCCCGCCCCTCCTCCGAGTCCGCTTCGGCGATCGCGAGCTCGAGGCGGTCACCGTGATCGTGCAGAACTCGGATCCCTTCACCTACTTTGGCGGCCGGCCGATCCGGCTCGGCGTGGGCGCCGGCCTCGAGACCGGCACGCTGTCGCTCGCGGCGCTCCACCGCGCGCGCCCGCAGGACCTGCCGACGCTGATCGCGCGGCTGTTCTCGGCCGACCCACGGACCGTCCTCCGCCACCGCCAGATCAAGGGGGCGAGCGAGCTCTCCGGGCTGCGAGTCGAGGGCCTCGACGGCCAGTCGTTCCCCGTCGAGGCGGACGGTGACTACCTGGGCGAGTTCGACTCGGTGGAGTACGCAGTCGTCCCCCGCGCCCTCGCGGTTCTCGCCTAGCGACCCGGGACGTGCGGCACTAGCCGGCCCGGCTACTCGAGTACGAAGACCTGGATCTGCGTGTCGGTGTCGACCAGCACCTGGGTCATGCCGCCGCTGACCCGCCGTCCGGTCTGCGCCTCGATCTCCG
>DASQXU010000141.1:0-6275 GCA_035639555.1 Thermoleophilaceae bacterium | reverse complement strand
CTCGCGCGCATGAGCGACGTGGCGCGCACGCCGGCGGTGATGGAGCGCTACCCCGCCGTCTCCCAGGCGCTCTTGCTCGGAGCCTCTGAGCAGCTGCGCAATATGGCTTCGATGGGCGGCAACCTCTGCCAGCGGGTCCGTTGCGCGTACTTCCGCGACAACGTCTCGCCGTGCAACAAGCGCGAGCCCGGCACCGGCTGCTCCGCGCTCGAGGGCATCAATCGCGGCCACGCGATTCTCGGCACGAGCGATCACTGCATCGCCACGCACCCGTCCGACGTCGCGGTGGCGCTCGTGGCGTTCGATGCCGTCGTGCACACGATCGGTCCCAGCGGGCCGCGGGAGATCGCGATCGATGACTTCTATCTGCTCCCGGGCGATACACCCGAGGTGGAGCATCCGCTCGAGCACGGCGAGCTGATCGCCGCGATCGAGCTCCCGCCGCTCGACATAGCGCGCAACTCGCTCTACCTCAAGTTCCGCGACCGCCAGTCCTACGAGTTCGCGCTGGTGTCCGTGGCGGCCGCGCTCGAGGTACGCGATGGAGCCGTCAGCGGCGTGCGCCTCGCCCTCGGCGGCGTCGGCACCAAGCCGTGGCGGGCCCGCCGCGCCGAGGCCGAACTGATCAGCGCGCCCGCCACCGCCGAGCAGTTCGCGAGCGCGGCCGAGGCGGAGCTCGAGCCCGCTGAGCCGCGCGAGCACAACGCCTTCAAGGTCGAGTTGGCGAGGAGAGCGATCGTGCGAGCACTCAGCACTGCGATGAACGGAGGCGAGCAATGACCCCGGCCATCGGACGCCCCGTCAACCGCGTGGACGGCCCGCAGAAGGTCAGCGGCGCGGCGCGCTATTCCGGGGAGATCATGCTGCCCGGCCTCACCCACGCCGCGCTCGTGGGAGCGACGATCCCGAGCGGGAGAGTGACCGCGATCCGCGCCGAAGAGGCGCTTCAAGCGGACGGCGTGATCGCCGTTCTCACCCACGAGAACCTGCCGAAGATCGCGGGTGAGCCGCATCTGCTGCCTTCGCTCGTGGGCGGTCCCGCTCCCGGCGAGAGCTTCTTCCCCATGCAGGACGACGTCGTCCACTACGCCGGCCAGCCCGTGGCGATCGTGATCGCCGACAGCCTGGAGCGCGCGCACTGGGCGGCGACGCTCTTCGAGGTGACCTACGAGCGGGCGCCCTCGATCACTGCGATCGACGAGGGGCGCGATGCCGCCGTCGAGCCGCAGATGCTGTTCGGCGGCCTCCTGCCCGCCCGAAACGAGCGCGGAGACGTCGAACGCGGCCTCGCCGAGGCGGACGTGACGATCGACGCCGAGTACAGGATGACCGCCAACCACCACAACCCGATCGAACCGCCCACGACGACGGCGGTGTGGGACGAGGACCGGCTGACGCTCTACGACTCGACGATGGGGGTGCGGGCGAGCCAGCTCACCGTCTCGCACCTGCTCGGCGTTCCCCTGGCGAAGATCCGCGTGATCAGCAACTTCGTGGGCGGCAGCTTCGGGATGAAGGCGATGGTGTGGCCGCACGTCACACTCGCCGCGATGGCCGCGCTGCACGTCCGCCGCCCGGTCAGGCTCGCGATGACAAGGCCGCAGATGTTCACCTCGAACGGCCACCGCGAGGAGCAGGAGCAGCGCATCACGATCGGCGCGAAGCGCGACGGCCGGCTCACCGCCATCCGGCACGAGAAGCTGTCGATCACCTCGCCGTTCGACGACTGGGCCGAGCCCGCCACGGGCGTGTCGTCACAGCTCTATGCCTGCGAGAACTTCCAGGGCTTCCACCGGCTCATCCACGGCAACACGATGACCCCGACCTTCACCCGCGGACCGGGTGAGTCGGTCGGCTCGTTCGTGCTCGAGACGGCCATGGACGATCTGGCGCACGAGCTCGGCATCGACCCGATCGAGCTCCGCGTACAGGACCATCCGCCCACCGATCCGCGCGGCAACCCCTGGACGAGCGACGGTCTCGAGCAGTGCCTGCGCCGCGGCGCCGAGCGCTTCGGCTGGGAGCGGCGCAACCCCGAGCCGCGCGCGACGCGCGACGGCCACTGGCTGATCGGACAGGGAGTGGCCGCCGCCGGCTACCCGGTGCCGCCGTTCATGCCTGCGCAGCACGCCCGCGCGCGGCTTTATGCCGACGGCAGCGCGGTGGTCGAGGCCGGCACGCAGGAGTTCGGGACCGGCGTCGCGACGATCATGACGCAGGTGGGCGCCGACGCCCTGGGCGTGCCGCTCGAGGCGGTCAGCGCCGGCCTCGGCGACTCCGAGCTGCCGAATATCTCCTCGGCGGTGGGTTCCGCGGGCGCGACGATGGTGAGCGCATCGGTACACGTTGCCTGCACGGCGCTCCGGCAGCAGCTCGTGGAACGAGCCGTGGCGGACGAGCAGTCGCCGCTGCACCGCGCGGATCCCACGGCGATCGACGTGGAGAAGGGGCGCATGTTCTTGCGCGGGCGGCCTGACACAGGCGAGACCTACGGCGAGCTGCTCGGCCGCAACCGGATGAGCTACGCCGACGACAGCGGCACATGGAGCCCGCCACCGCTCGACGCACCACTTGGGCTGCTCACGTTCGGGGCGCAGTTCGCGGAGGTGGCGGTCGATGCGGAGCTCGGTCTCGTGCGGGTGCGGCGGATGGTCGGAGCGTTCGCGCCTGGACGCGTGCTCAACCCCAAGCTCGCGACGAGCCAGTTGATGGGCGGGATGCTCTGGGGTCTCGGCCAGGCGCTGCTCGAGGGAAATGAGATGGACACGCGCCACGGCCGTTGGGCCGCATCCAGCCTGGGCGAGTACCTAGTGCCCGTCAACGCCGACGCGCCGGACGTGGTCGTGGAGCTCGTCGAGGTCGAGGACAAGGGGTTCAACCCGCTGGGCGTGAAGGGCGTCGGCGAGATCGGGCAGGTTGGCGTGGCGGCCGCCATCTGCAACGCCGTCTTCAACGCCACGGGTAGGCGGATCCGGCGGCTGCCGCTCGCGGCCGAGCTGGTGATGGATCCAGCGCCGGCGCTGGCCTGACAATGGAGCGGGCGCGACTCGCCCGCCAGCCCGCGCTCGGCGTGGCGGGCATCACGCTCGTCATTCCGGTCGCCCTCTTCCTCGGAGCGGCCTGGGGCGGGCCGGAACGCTCGCTGCTCGTGCTCGGCCCGATGTCGACCTTCGCCCTGCCGGTGATCGCGATGGTCGCTTTCTGGTGGGAGGACTGGCCGGGCACGGTCGTGCGACCGCCGCTCACCGGCCTCATCGACACCGTGCTCGTGGCGGTGGGCGGGATCGTCTCGACGCTCGTCGGGCAGGCGATCGTGGAGCACGTCGACCTTCGAGGCGTGTTCGACCCAAGCGCGGGCCCGGCCCAAGCGGCGACGTTCCCGCTCACGATGCCGCTGGCGGGCGCAATCTTCGTCGTGATGCTCCAGCTCACCCTCGTGTCCGAGGGCTGGCCCTTCCGCCGCTTCAACCGCTTCGCGGGCGGCGTCGCGGCGCTCGCCGCGTCGTGGGCGATCGCGATCCCGATCTACGAACTCCTCGTCGCGGGCGACGGGCCCGTGGCCGGAAGCGAGCTCGGAGCGGCTCTCGTCTGCATTGGCGTCCTGCAGGTGGCCTTCTACGTCGTGCTGCGCGGCTGGCCTTTCTCTCTGGTCAGGTCTCAGCCGTTCCGGCTGGGCCTGGCGAACGCCGCGCTGATCGCAGGCGGCTTGCTCATCCATTTGCTGCTTGCGCGGACGGCAGGGGCCGAGCCCGCGACGATCAGCGCGGTCGCCGGTGCCGCAGTTGCCGGCGGCCTCGTCGTGGGAATGCTGTTCGAGGGCTGGCTCGGATCCATCGTCACTGCCCTTGTCGGGGTCGCCGTGCTCACAGCCGGCCTCTATGTCGGCCTGACCGCCATCGCCGACGCCATCGGCTGGACACGCGCCGAGCCCGAGGAGTGGGTCGCGTACGCCGGCCTCAACGCGATCGGCGCGGGTGTGATCCTTCACGTGGCGATCGGCCAGCGCTGGCCGTTCGCGCTACCGGAAGAAAGGAGAGGCACGCCATGAACGACCCTCCCCAACCCGTGGCCCGCGCGATCGAGGCCGCCAACGCGGGCGACACCGAGGCCTTCCTCGCCTGCTTCACTCCCGACGGCGTGGTGGACGACTGGGGTCGCGAGTTCCGCGGACCGGACGAGATCCGCGGCTGGAGCGACCGCGAGTTCATCGGCGTGCACGTCTCGCTCGACGTGACCGGCGTGGAGCAGCAAGACGGCGCCACCACGGTGACCGCAACCGTGGGCGGCGAGGGCTTCAACGGTCCAAGCCACTTCACCTTCGACGTCGCCGGCGACCGCGTGGCGCGCATGACGATACGGGCGCAGCCGCGGGCTGGAAGAGCTGCGGCCGCGCGTCTAGCGTTGCCGCCTATGACCACCTCGGAGGCCACTAGGCTGGCGGAGGAGCTGGCGGCGATCGGGCGCGTTGGTGCTCTGGTCGCGGCCGATGCGCCACCAGCCGCGGTCTTCGAGTCGGTGACCGCCCAGGTTGGGCAGCTGGTCGGGGCAGACGCGGCGGCGATGGTGCGCGTCGAGACCGACTCCGAGGTCACGTGCCTCGGCTTCTGGACAAAGGACGGCGGCTACCAGGCCGTTGGCCAGCGCCGGCGCGTAGCAAGCCCGTCGGGCGTGGAAGGCACGGTCGGCGACTTCCTGCGGGAACAGGGCTGGCGCGCATCGGTCGGCGCCCCGGTCGTCCTCGAAGGCCGCATGTGGGGAATTCTGGCCGTTGGCTCGACTGCCAAGGACACGCTCCCCGAGGACACGGACACGCGTCTCGCCAAGTTCTCGGAGCTTGTCGGCACCGCGGTATCGAATGCGAAGCGCGGTGAAGACCTCGCGCTGCTCGACCGGGAGCAGGCGTCGTTGCGGCGGGTGGTCACGCTCGTTGCCGCCGAATCGTCGCCGGCGGAGGTGTTCGACGCAATCACCAGGGAGGCGGCGCAGGTCGTGGAGACGGAGGCGATCGGGATGCTTCGCTTCGAGGCGGACGGCAGCGCCACGCTCGTCGCACAATCTGAGACGCCGTGGGATCCGCCTCCGTTGGGGACGCGCTTCACCCTCGAGGTCAGAACGTGATCGCCGGGGTGCGTCGAACGGGCCGGACCACCCGCTTCGACAGCTGGGCCGACAGCACCGGGAGCGTCGCCGGCATGGCGCACGCCTTCGGCATCCGCTCGAGCGTCGCGGTGCCGATGATCGTGGAGGGTCGGCTGTGGGGCGCGGTGATCCCGGCCACGACCGCGACCGAGCGCCTGCCGTCGGATACGGAGACCCGAATCGAGCAGTTCACCGAGCTGGTCGCGACCGCGATCGCGGGCGCCGAGGCGCGCAGCGCGCTTTCAAGGCTCGTGGACGAACAGGCTGCGCTGAGACGGGTGGCGACGCTGGTGGCCGAGGCGTCACCACCCGACCAGCTGCTCGCCAAGGTGGCCGAGGAGGCGGCGCTCCTGCTCGGACCACAGGTGGACTCCGCGATCCTCCGGTATGAGACCGACGACACGGCGACCGTCGTCGCGGTGTGGGGTGAGCAGCCGGAGGGCGGCATCCGCGTCGGCGAGAGGCTTCCGGTGGACGGAAGTGGCGTTACCGCCCTCGTCCGCCGCAAGCGGGGTCCAGTTCGCGTGGACCACTATCCCGCCACCGAGGGGGCCATAGCCAAACGCGCGCAGAGGCACAGGCTCCAATCCGCGGTCGGCTGCCCGATCCTCGTTCAGGGCCGGCTCTGGGGGGCGATGGTCGTGGGCCACTACAAGCCGGAGCCGCTGCACCCGGACACCGAGCGGCGCGTGATGGAGTTCACGGAGCTCGTGGCCACGGCGATCGCCAACAGCGAGGCTCGTGCCGAGGTGCAACGCTTGGCCGACGAGCAGGCGGGGCTTCGCCGCGTTGCGACGCTAGTCGCCGCGGGCGCCGCTCCAACCGACGTCTTCGAGGCGGTGGTGGATGAGGTTGGCGGGCTGCTCGGAGCCGCACAGGTCGGCTGGCCCGCTACGAGAACGACCACGAAATCTCCGTCCTCGCCATCCGCGGTCAGGACCCTGCGGTTGTTCGGGCCGGAACGCGTCTGCCGCTCGACGGCGACAGCGTGAATGCGCGGATCCTGCGAACCGGCCGCTCGACGCGACTCAATTTCTCCGAGGAGGGAAGCGGCACGATTGCCAGAGTCGTCCGTCACGACAACGTCAACGCCACGGTCGGGGCGCCGATCATGGTCGACGGCGCCCTCTGGGGGG
>DASQXU010000140.1:0-5339 GCA_035639555.1 Thermoleophilaceae bacterium | reverse complement strand
TAGCACTCGAGCACGCGGGGGTGAGCGATGCGTGCGATCCGGTTCAACCACGTAAGCATCTGTGCCCCGGACCTGGAGGAGTCCGTGCGGAACGAAGGGAGCGGCCGAGGGAGGCTACATCGCCCTCCCGGCGGCGCTCTTCGCCGCCGTCAACGACGCCCTGGCGCCGCTCGGGGCCCGGGTCGACGAGGTGCCGATCTCTCCGGAGCGGGTCCTGGCCGCGCTCGATGGGGCGCGGCGATGAAGGTGCGCGAGACAGTGGCGTTCCGGCGGCCTCGGGAGGAGGTGTACCGGGCGCTCATGCACCCCGACCGCCGTGAGGGCGACGGCTGGAGCGGGCTCAGGCCGGACGGCGACGGCTACGCGGCTACGCTCCACGCGCACTCGGGGCCGGTGGCGGTCGACTTCGACTGCCGGTTCCAGGTCGAGGAGCTCGAGCCGGGAAGCCGCGTGCGAATACAAGGCGTGGGCGTAGCCCCGCGCCTCGGCTTCACCGCCCGCGCGGAGCTCGTGCTCGCCGAGTCCGATGTCCGGATCGACGCCGATGTCGCGGTCTCCGGCACGCTCGCGGGGCTCGGTCAACGCGAGCTCGGCCATCAGGCTCGCCGTCTCCTCGCCTCATACGTCCCCTCCTGACCTGATCGGTCCGGTGACGCCGCTTCTGCGTGGCTCGGCCGGGGCGGTGGCCTGCGCGCATCCGCTCGGGGTCGAGGCTGGGGTGGAGGCGTTGCGGAACGGCGGCGGCGCCGTTGACGCCGCGCTGGCCGCTGCCGCCGTCCTATCCGTCGTGTTACCGGACGCGTGCGGGATCGGCGGCGACGCGATGTTCCTGGTCCGAGAGCCTCGGGGACGCGTCCTGGCCTTCAACGGCAGTGGGGCGGCCCCGGCGGCACTCGTGCCGCCGATTCCGGATGACGGCCCCGGAACGGTAGCGGTGCCCGGTGCGGTCGCGGCCTGGGAGGCGGCGCACGCTCGGTACGGGCGCCTGCCATTCGAGGCCGCGCTCCGTCCAGCGCGGCGGCTGGCCGCCGAGGGGTTTGCGCTCGGAGAACCACTGGCTTCGGCCCTCGACCAGCATCGCGGCCGACTCGATCGCTGGGCCCCTGACTGGGAGCTCCTCCGATACGCCCGAGCACCGGGATCGAGGGTTCAGCAGCCGCGACTCGCTGCGTTGCTCGAGAGGATCGGCTGCGAGGGCGCCACCGCGCTCTACCACGGGGAGATGGCCGCGGCGGTCGCACGCACGGCAGCGGAGGGCGGGGCGGCGCTGTCCGCCCGTGACCTCGAGCTCCACGCCACCCCGGTGCTGGCCCCGCTCAGGCGGAGCCATCTCGGCGCCTCGGTCGTCGTCCAGCCCCCGGTCTCACAGGGACTGCTCGTGCTGATGGCGCTAGGCGTGCTGGAGCGCGCCGGCGAGTTGGGCGGCACCGAGCGCCGCCGGCTCGCGCTCGAGGCCATCGAGGCGGCCTTTCAGCATCGAGATTGCATCGCCGCCGAAGGTGCCGCCGACAGGCTGCTTTCCCTAGCGCTCGAGGAGAGGGCGCCGGCCGCGGACCCCGACCGCGCGCCGGCCGGCGGCGATCACACAACCGCCGTCGCCACCGCCGACGCCGACGGGATGGTCGTGTCGATGCTGATCAGCGTCTTCCACCTGTTCGGCTCGGCCACGTTGGTTCCCGATGGTGGGTTTCTGCTCAACAACCGGCTGAAGGGTTTCGCCACCGACCCGGCATCGCCCAACGCGCCGGCACCTGGGCGGCGACCGGTCCACACGCTCTCGCCGCTCCTGCTAGAGCGCGACGAAAAGATCGTCGCGTTGGCGACCCCGGGCGCCGACGGCCAGGTCCAGACGCTCGTGCAGCTCGTCGAAGCCCTCTTGGCTGACGGCGTTGGCCTGCCAGAGGCCCTTCACCGACCGCGCTGGCGGCTGGCCGACGGCAGGCTGCTGCTCGAGACCGGCTTCCCGCCGGACGAGGCTCGCCGGCTCGCCGCGCTCGGTTACGACGCGATCACCCTCCCGGCGGGGGCGAGGCCGTTCGGGGCGGCGGTCGCCGCCGGATTCGACCGTGCTGCGGGCACGGTCTTCGCCTGCCCCGACTCGCGACGCGAGGCGTGGGCGGGGGTCTGCTGAGGCGTCGAGCCAACACGGGCCCGGTGAGCCCGCCTTGCCATGCTGCTTCGCATGCTCGGGTCGATCCCCGCCGCGCCGAGCAACGGATTGCACCTCGGTCCGGTGCATACGTGGTCGCGGTGCTTGCGGCGACCGCGATCACGACCAAGCGGTGGGAGGCGCGCGGCGGCTCACGTGAGCTGGTCTGGGGGATGGCGTTGTAGGGGTGCCGGCAGGACTGATTCGTTGCCACGAGCTGGAACGTGGTGCCCCCGACTGGTGGGGCCCGCTCGCGTTCCGGAAGTGCGGCAACGGCGAGGCGAGGCCACAGGGCCCGCCACTATGCCCGAGCCGGCGAGATCAGCCGGCGCTCTCGTCCCGCAGGCCCAGGCGGCGGCCCTGCGCGAGACCGGCCTCGATCACCGCCTCGCGGGGCCGCGGGTCCATGAAGTTCGTTCCCATCGCGGCGGCCGACGGCTCGTCCGGGTTGATCGTGGTCACGCTCGCCCCTCGCCGCCTTAGGGCGAGCGCCTCAGCCGCGGCGATCCCTCGTGAGACCAGTCCGAGCGCGCCAACGAGCTCCCGGATCGCGGGACGGAGCGATCCGGTCGGGTTGAGGCACAGCACCCGGTCGCCTCGCTTCACCTCGGCGGCGTCCATGTTGGTCGGGCTCCACGCCCCGCCGTCGACGTAGGTGCGGCCGCCGAAGCGCACCGCCCGGAAGACGCCGGGGATCGCGCAGGACGCGTGGACCGCTTCTGGCACTGACACCTCGGGCGCTCCGGGGGCGCCGAGGATCACCCGGCGGCCGGTCTCGAGCTCGACGACCGCGATGCGCAGGCGGCCGTCCCAGCGCGGCCCACTGCGCGCGACCCGTCGAGCGAGATCGTCGAGCGAGCGCCGGCCCGCGGGAAGCCGCCGCAGCGCTGCGCGCCGCAGGCGCGCGCCTCCTGGGGCGGTCGAGCTCAAGGCGAACGAGGCGAGCGGCGCTGCCGCGGCGGCGGCAAGGCCGGCGGCGGCGGCAAGCCCCTGGTGCAGCCTCGTCTGACCGTCTCCGTGCTCCGGCGGCGCCGGCACGGCGGGCGGCTCGGGCAGCCGGCCGAGCGCGCTCCGTGGGTGGACGCCGGCGACGAGCGACGCCGCCACGATCGATCCGGCCGACGTGCCGACGTAGAGGTCGCAGTCGCGCAGATCGACGCCCTCGGCCTCGTCGAGGCCGGCCAAGACGGCGCTCATCCACGCCTCACCGACGATTCCACCCGCCCCGAGGACGAGCACCTCTGGAGTCCGCCCGACCGGGTCGGTCATCGTGGACCCGCCGAGAATCGGCTCACGGCAACGCGCACGACCACCATCCTGCCAGCCGGCCTGTCGTTGCGCTGATCGACTCGGGAGCGCGCGGCCGCGCGGGGTGGGCGCGCTGAAAGCGCAAAACGCCTCTATCGTCCTGCCCTGGTGTCGTCCTGCGACACCTAGATGGGACGGTACAGCGAGTGAAGCGAGCGAGGACGGCGGCGGAGGGCGTCGCCGCGGCGACGACCGAGCCCCCGGACGGCTCAGTCATTGTGGAGGAACGGTGTGGGCCGTTCCACGCGCACGTTCCGCCCCGGCCGCGCTCTAGCCCTCGGGGGAGCCCTAGCTTGACAGCGATTCCGGGCCGAGTGTCGAATCGGCCGACAACTACTGAAGGAGCCTATGAACACCTACGCGATCTCCGGCGCCGCGGCTGGCGTTCGCCCGCTGATCTCCAGGAGGCTGGGGAGCGTTCGCGGCGGGTCGGCGATGAGCAAATGTCCCAGGACATCCGCTGGATCCGAAGCGCCTTCCCGAGGAAGACGGCTCGGGAGGGACTGTCTGCATCTACCAGGCGGGCAGCCCGCGCTGCCCGATAGCTCGTCCTGACCGGTCCTGCCGGTGCCGCCGTCCCGAGATGCCCCCGCCTCACCGAGAGCGTGCCAAACGCAGCCCACCTCCGGGCGCCCAGCGGTCGGGCCCCGTGCGAAAGACGCCATGGCCAGTGCCGGCGGTTGCCTGGGCCGTCTTAGGCGCCGGCCCAGAGCACCGATCCGTGTCAGCGCCGCCCGGCGTGGGAGGGACCCCGGACACGGCCGCGGAACCATCCATCACCGTGTCGCTCGACGGCGGCTGTCCCGAGCCGTGGCGAGGACGCACCAGTCGCCGTCCCCGGCCCTCGCGGGATGCTTCCACCGGTCGAACGGGGAGAAGGCGGTCGAGCCGCGTCTGTGCCTACCCCGTCCCGTATGGGTCCCCCGCGGCTGCCTCGAATTGGCTCAGCAGCACGTTGAAGGCCGACAGGTCGAGGAGCTCGTCGTGAACCACGTAGTTGCCCTGGCTGATGGGGAGATCCCCCACTCCGGCGCAGCTCACCGGCGGCGTCGGGGTGCCCGGATCGAAGTTCACGAGGTCGGCTGTCCCCGGCTCGCCGTTGTCCGTGATACGGATCGTGAGGTAGTTGCCCTCCACGAATCCCTGGGCGGGGCTAGCGACCTTCACCAGCTCGATGTGCCCGGTCAGCCCGGCGGTGTTGGCGGTCGTGCTCAGGCAAACGACCCTTCCGCCGAACTCAACTCCGCTCGGGTACCGGATCCAGAAGTGGCCCCTCGGATCGAGGCCGCCTTGATCGCTCTGCGCATTGACGTGGACCATCGGCGCGCCGCAGCAGATCAGCGTGCCCGTCCCTGCGGCGAGTTGCTGGTTAGGCGTGGCGCTTGCCGCGCTCGGCACCGCGAGCGCTGACAGCAGGCCCGCACACAACACGACTAGGAATCGCCTCATCCCGCTCCTCCGTGCCGGTGTACGTGACAGAGACACAACACTCACCGAGTGCCGACAGCTCAAACACGCGGCCTCTGCCGGGCCGGTACCGCGGCCGGCGCACACACGCGGCGCATCCCGGAACCCGGCCTCCGGGTGTAGCTTGCTGATTGGCGCAGGCCGCCGACCGGCTGGAGGAGCATGAGGGCGCGAACGAGTGGAGGGCTTGAGCCAGACACCTGCCCAGCAGGCGGCGTGAGCCGCGTTCGGGACGGCATGGGTGACGCGCGCGAACTAGGAGTCCGCGAGGTGAAAGCGATCGACCGGGGCATGGACAGGCCCGCGGTCTCGGGCGCCGTGCGCGAGCTCGCGGTTGTTCGGGTGCCGGTCCTGATCCTGGCGCTCCTGGCGGCCGAGGCCACGGGCGGCGGTCGAATCGACGACGCCTTCTACT
>DASQXU010000139.1:0-25320 GCA_035639555.1 Thermoleophilaceae bacterium | reverse complement strand
GCTGCTCGATGCCACGGTCCGGGCTCACGCCGCCGAGGTAGAGCGCGATCCGGCGCTCGGGCCCGAGGCCGAGCTCGCCGCGCAGGTCGACGGCGCGGGCCGCCCGGTGGTCACGCGACGGCACGTTCATCACCACGGCGGGGCGCGGGATCCCGTAGCGGCGCTCGAGCTCCGCGGCGATCGACCGGTTGACGGTCATCACCGCGTCGGCTCGGCGGATCAGCCGACGTTCCGCGCCGCGCTGGAGCATCCGCCGGGCCCGGGTCTTCCCGGCGGGGCCGACGTGCTCGACGTAGAGCTCGTGGGAGTCGTAGAGCAGGCGGGCGCCGCTGCGCCCGGCCAGCGCGACCGCAGCCGGCAGGGTGTCGAGGTCGTTGGCCACGTAGAGGTCGGCCGGGCCGGCCAGCCCGGCGGCCACCGCGTTGCGGCTGAAGGTGAGCCACGACGCGGCCAGGTGCGCCGCCAGCAGGCCGCGCAGCGCCCGCGCGCGCGCCCCGCGGTGGAGTTGGTCAGCGCTCACCACCGAGCCCGGCGAAGCGTCCCCGCGCCCTCCCGAGCGGCGTCGCCGGGCGGCCACGAGCCGCCGGGCCACCCTCGAGGGCGGCGAGTCGGCCTCGACGCGCTCGACGGTGACCCCGCCGATCTGCTCGACCGCCGGGGCACGGCCGTCCGAGGTGGCGATCACCCTGACCGGATAGCCGGACTCGGCGAGGGCGGTGGCGTGACGGACGACGCGGGCGTCGTGGCGCAGCGGGTTGTAGACGAGCATGGTGACTCGGGCGGCCACGACCTGACATGGTTGCGCGGATGAGCAGGCTCGACGCCGAGCAGGCGCCGCCGCCGGCGCCCGCGCCGGCGCCCGAGCCGTCCGAGTCCCGGGTCGGGGTGGCGAGGGCGACCTACCTCGCCTTCCGGGCCGACGTGGCCACCGCGATCTCCTCCGCGGTGGTGAGCGTGGTGGTCTCGCGCGGGCTCGGCCCCGAGAACAGGGGCATCTTCTTCCTCGCCTTCAGCGCCGCGATCGTGATCGGCCTGGTCGGCGACCTCGGGATGAGCTCGGCCGGCATCGTCTACGGGGCCAACCGGGAGATCGACGCCCGCCAGCTGCACGGCGTGGCGCTCCAGTTCGGGATCGTGGTGGGCCTCGTCGGAGCGGGGCTGCTGATCGGGCTCCAGGGATTCTGGCGCGACACCATCCTGAAGGGCCTCGACTCGACGATGTTCGTGCTCCTCGCCGCCGCGGTCGGACCGCTGCTCTACGCCCAGGTCATGCTCGCGGTGCTCACCGGGCGCGGGCGCATCCCGGCGATCTCGGTGATGCGGATCGGCCAGCAGGTGGCCATCCCGGCCCTGCTCGCGCCGGCCGCGGTGATCACGCACAGTCCGCGCTGGACCCTGGCCGGATGGCTGACCGCCACCCTCGGCTTCGCCCTCGCGATCGCGGTCTACGGGACGCGGACGGTGGGCCGTCCGGTCCCGCCGAGCCGGGCGACCGTGGCGACGATGGCCCGCTTCGGGTCGCGCAGCTACGTGGGAAGCCTCTGCCAGCACGGCTTCCTGCGCATCGACCTGTTCACGCTGGCCGCCCGCCGCGGCCCGGCGACCGTTGGTCTGTACTCGCTCGCATCGGTGTTCGCCGAGCGCATCTACCTGCTCGGCCAGGCGGTCTACAGCGCGAGCGCCGAGCGCTTCGGGAGGGACGATCCCCGGGAGTCGGCCCGCGTCCTGGCCCAGATCGTCCGGCTGCTCCTGGTGCTGATGGTGCCGGTGGCCGCCGTGCTCGCCGCGCTGGGGTTCCCGCTGATCCCGCTGGTGTTCGGCTCCGACTTCGCGCGCGCGGCAGTCCCGTTCGCGCTGCTGCTGCCCGGCACGGTCGCGCTGACGATCTGGCTGACGGTGAGCCTGTACATCCTCTCGAGTCTCCGCCGCCCGGCGACGACCACCGCGCTCCAGGCCGGCGCGCTCGCGGTCAGCGTCCCGCTCTACCTCGGGCTGATCGGCGCGGCCGGGATGAACGGCGCCGCCGTCGCCTCCTCGATCGTCTATATGGGCCTGCTGGCGGCCGGCCTCACCGTGGTGCTCCGCAGCTCGGAGCTGCGGGCCGCCGAGCTCATCCCGCGACCGGGCGACCTCAGCCGGCTGGTGCAGGCCGGGCGCTCGGCGCTCCGCCGAGCGGCGTGAGCGGGCCGGTCACGGCCGCGAGGCCCTCGGGCGAGGCCTCGAAGACCCCTCGGCGGCCGCGCGCCGCGTTCGCGTAGACGAGCTCGGCCGCCCGCGCCGCGCGCTCCGGGGCGTGCACCGCGAGGGCGTAGCGCCGCCCACGCTCGCCTAGCTCGGAGCGGAGCTCCGGCGAGCGCCCGAGCCTGACGAGCTCGGCGGCCAGGGTGTCGGCGGACACCGCCACCAGCGGGCTCGGCCGGGCGAAGGACGCGAGCTTTTCGGGGGCGTGCTCACAGAGCACGGGCTTCCCCATGGCCATGGCCTCGATGGCCACGACGCCCGGGGTCTCGGAGTTGAGCTGGTCGACCACGAGGTCGGCCCGGGAGAGCGCCACGAGCACGTCGCGGTGGGGGCGGCGGGCCACCACGGTCAGCGAAAGGGGCTGCTCGCGGGCGGCCTCCCGCACCGCGCGGCCGATCGCCTCGCTCCCCTTCACCCGCGGGTTCGAGCCGGCGTGCACCACCTCGAGCGCCTCGCCCGCGCGCCGCCCGGGGCCGGCCGCGGCGCGCGCGCGCTCCACCTCGGCCAGGTCGAACGCGATCGGGGCCACGTAGATCGACCGGTAGATCCCAACCAGATAGCTCGCCAGCTCGAGGTCCTGCACCACCGCGGCGTGGGCCACCGCCGCGCCCAGCCGGCGGTGGCGGCGGACGCTCCGGTCGAGGGCCGGGTCCACTACCCGCGCCCGCCGCGGGTGCAGGCGCCGCGCCTGCGCGGAGGTCCGCACGTCGCTGCCGTTGTACTGGATCACGCAGGTGACCCCGCCCGAGCGGGCGAACGCGAGGTCGGCGTAGGAGAGCCAGCTGCGCCCGCCCAGGCCGTGGAGCACGTCGAACCGGCGCGGCGCCGAGCGCGCGAAGGCGATCCGGGCGCGGCGGCCGGCGAGGTAGGCATCGGCCGGATAGCCGTAGGGGTCCGGGCCGAAGCGCACCACCTCGGCCCGGTGGTCCTGCGCCCGCAGACCCTCCGCGAGCGCGTGGCCCACCCCCGCCGGGTCGAGCGGTCCGAGCGCCACCCGTAGGCGCCGCTCGTCGCTCACAGCACGCCGGACGCGCTGACCGGGCGGTTGCTTCGGCCCGCCTCGACGATCGCCTCGGCGGCGGCGAGGACGGCCACCCCCTGCTCGGGCGAGACCGGCGCCTCGCCGCCGGCGGCGACCGCGGCCAGGAACTCCTCCCACTCGACCGCCAGCGGCTCCCGCCGGCGGAGCCCGAAGCGGATCGTGCGGCCCTCGTCGGCGCCTCGCACGACCCCGATGGTCTCCCACTCGCTCGGCGCCCGCGCCTGCTCGTGGAGGTGGAGATCCTGCGTGATGTAGCCGACCACGAACATCCCCCGCTCGGCGGTGACCGACAGCTCCCGGACCTTGGTCGGCGTGTGCCAGTTGGCCTCGATCAGAGCGGTCACCCCGTTCTCGTACCGCAGCGAGGCGCACAGCAGGTCCTCTCCGCGCGACGCGCCGAGCACCGCGGTCTCGGCATAGACCCGGGCCGGCTGGCAGTCGAGCAGGAAGCTGATCACGTCGAGGTCGTGGGTCGCGAGGTCGATCGCCACGCCGGGGAGCCCTTCGCGCTGGGGGAACGGGCTGAGGCGCCGGGCGTGGACGTGGTAGACGTCGCCGGCGGTCCGGCGGCGGAGCTCCTCGCGCAGCGCCTGCACCGCCGGGTTGAAGCGCTCGACGTAGCCGATCGACAGCAGCCCTCCGCGCTCGCGAGCGTGGGCGGCGATCTCGTCGGCCTCGGCCGCCGTGGCCGCCATCGGCTTCTCGAGCAGGGTGGGGAGCCCGGCGTCGAGGGCGCGCCGGGCCAGCGGAGGCGCGTCGACCACGGGAACCGCGATGCAGCAGAAGTCGTGCTCCCGAGCGGCGACCGCGTCGCCGAGCTCCGCGTAGGTCCGGATGCGCGGGTAGGCCAGCTCGAGCGCGGCCCGGCGCTCGGCGCTCGGCTCGACGACGTCCACCGACTCCACCTGCAGGAGCCCGTGGAGCACCCGCAGGTGCATCGAGCCCATCGAGCCCCCACCGACGAGGAGCCCGCGAAGCCGGGCGCTCACGCTGCGCCCTCGACCAGCACGCTGATCTCGCCGGCCAGCCGTGCCGCGAGCTCGGGATAGGAGAAGCGCTCGATCTCGCGCCCGTCTCCGCGCACCGAGGGCGCCCCGGACACCAACCGCTCGAGGTCGCGCGCGATCCGCCCCGGGTCGTCGGCGGCCGTGACCACGCCGGTGCCGGTGCGGCGGACGATGTCCGCGGCGGCGTTGTCCTCTCCAAGCACGAGGATCGGCCGGCCGGCGAGCATGTACTCGTACAGCTTGGCCGTCGCCACGCTCCGCGACCGATCGGGCGGCACCACGATCAGCAGGGCGTCGGCCGCGCTCTGGAGGCGCAGCGCCTGCTCGCGCTCCACGTTGCCGAGCGTCCGGACCGTGTCGGCGAGGTCGGGAGCGCCGAGCGCCGCCTGCTCGCTCGCCGCGAGCGGGCCGGCGAACACGACCTCGAGGCGGGCGCGCGCCTCCGGGTCCATCGCGCGCAGCGCCCACACGAGCGGCTCCGGGCTCGACCGGGCGAAGGCGAGGCGGCCGGTGTAGACGAGCGAGAAGCGCTCCGGGTCGAGGCCCACGTCGCGCTTGCCCGCCCGGACGCGCTCGTCGGGGTCGAACCCGTTGGTGAGGGTGATCACCCGTGCGCCCGTGCGCAGCCGCAGGTCGTCGGTGATCGGGTCGGTCACCGTGGTCACCAGGTCCGCGTGCCGGGCGACCGTGCGCTCGAGCAGCGAGTCGAGCGCCCGCTGCGCGCCGAGCGGCCAGGTGGGATGGGTGGTCTCGAACGTCCAGCCGTCCTGGAGGTCGGCGACCCACCGAATCCCGAGCCGCCGGAGCGCGAGCCCGAGCAGGTGGATCGACTCCGGCGGTGAGCTCGTGATGACGCAGTCGATGCGCTCGCGCCGGAGGAGCTCGCGTGCCCGGACGAGGGCGAATGGAAGCCACCCGAGCAGCGACAGGTCGGGCACCACGACCGACGCCAGGCGGGTCGGCTCCTCTCGGTAGGCGCCGTCGGCCCGGCCGGACACGGACTCGAAGTGAGAGCGCCGCCAGTTGACCCGGCTGGCGACGAGGTCGCGCGTGCGGATCACCCGCGCCGCCCCCTCGATCGGCCCCCGGGCCGACGCGAGCGAGGTGAGCACGGTGACCCGGTGCCCGAGTCGGGCCAGGTACTTGGTAAGGCCGGCGGTGCGCCGGGCCGCCGAGAAGCCGGCCGGCGGGGCGAACTGGGTCACGAGCAGGATCGACAGCGGGCGCTCCGGCATGGCCGGGCAGGGTAGTCGAGCCTCAACGGGCGGGCAGCGGCTCGGCGAGGCCGTCGAGCTCCACCCCGGGGAGGGCGAGCGCGCGGAGCACGCGCTCGGCCATCGCCCGGTAGGTGAACAGCTTGGAGCGCTCGAGCGCGAGCGCCCCGAGGCCGCGGGCGGTGGCGGGGTCGCAGAGCTCGAGCATCGCTTGAAGCAACGCTTCCTCATCGCGCGGATCGAGGATCCGGCCCGCCTCACCGATGATGTCGCCGCTCCCCCCGACCGCCGTCCCGATGCTCGGGACCCCGGCCGCCGCGGCCTCCGCGTAGGCGAGCGCCGATGGCTCGACGAGCGACGGAAGCACGAAGCAGGTCGCGGCGGCGAACAGCTCCTCGACGCGACGGTCGAAGATCGGACCGTGCCCGGTCACCCCCGGCGTCTCGATCCGGGGGTGCCGGCCCACGACGTCGAGGCGGGCCTCGGGGACCCGCTCGCGCACCCGGGAGAAGGCGCGCACCACGGCGTCGCCGTTCTTCCGGTCCCACTCGGAGCCCACGAACAGGAACCGGGGCCTCGACCAGTCCCGCTCGCGTGGCTTCGGCTGGTGATTGCGCCCGACGCCGACGACGTGCACCCGCTCCGGGGGGACTCCGAAGTCCCGAACCATGGACTCCGCCGGCCAGCTCGAGAGGGCACAGCACGCCGTCGCCCGGCGATACAGCTCCCGCTGCAGGCTTAGGCGTTGCTGATAGGCGCGCTCCGGAAGGGCGTTCCACGGCGCCGACGGCGTCCGCCGGGCCTGGACGACCGTCTTGTCGTCGCAGACCGCGAACGGGATGTCCGCATCGACCGTGTAGTTCCCACCCATCAGCACGAGGGCGTCGGGGCGCACCCTCCCCCCAAGGCGGCGGCGAAGGGCGCGCGAGCGGACGGCGGCCAGCTCGGGACCGTAGGCGGCGAGGACGAGGCTGAACCGCACCGCCGGCAGGGCGGG
Organism: Thermoleophilaceae bacterium; assembly: GCA_035639555.1. Lineage (GTDB taxonomy): Bacteria > Actinomycetota > Thermoleophilia > Solirubrobacterales > Thermoleophilaceae > DASQXU01. Next base: position 18,819 of record DASQXU010000139.1, on the reverse strand, counting down.
CGGAAGGTAGCGGAGGGCCACGATGGCGTGGGCGGCCCCGCTGACGACGGGGGGTGGCTCGGCGCTGATCCAAGCGACCCGGACACCGGCCTTCTCGAGACCGCGGCCCAACCCGGCCGGCACCCCGGACCACGTCGCCGGAGAGCTCGGATCTCCGGGATAGACGATCCCGACCAGCGGCGGACCGCCGGCGCGGGACGCTCCGCCGCCGCTCACGTGCGTCGCTGGGGCGCGGGACCGGAGCACCGGGATATCGTAGGAACGCCTCAGGCGAGCGAGCGCTCGACCTCGTCTCCGATCAGCCTCGCCAGGGCCAGCGCCGAGGTCGCTGCCGGCGAGGGCGCGTTGCGGACGTGCAGGGCGCGCTCGGTGCGCGAGATCACGAAGTCGTCGATCAGCCGCCCGTCGCGCCCGACGGCTTGGGCGCGGACGCCGGCGAACCACGGCTCGAGGTCACCGGGCTCGATCGCCGGCACGTAGCTCGCGGCGGCGCGGGCGAGCGAGCGCCGGCTGAGCGCGTGGCCGAGCTCGGTCATCCCGGTCCGCCAGAACCGCCGGAGCATGCGCCACGTCCCGGGCCAGGCGAGGGTGTCTCCGAGGTCGCGCGGGCGCACACGGCGCAGGGCGTAGGCGTCCCGGGCCCCGACCAGGAGCGCCGTCGGCCCGAGTGAGACCTGGCCGCCGAGATGGCGGCTCAGGTGGACGCCGAGGAAGGGCAGCCGCGGGTCGGGGACGGGGTAGATCAGCGCACGGACCAGCTCCGGGCGGCGCAGGCGCATGTAGGCGCCGCGGAAGGGCACGATCCGCGGGTCCGGCGAGGCCCCGTCGGCCACGGCCAGCCGATCGGCGAGGGCGCCGGCGCAGAAGACCGCGAAGCGCGCGGTGAGGGCGGCCCCCTGGTCCCCGAGCTCCACCCGGCCGGGGGCACCCCCGACCGACTCGACCGGCCATCCGGTGCGGACCTCCACGCTCCGCTCCTCGGCATCGGTCGCCAGCGCCCGGGCCACCGCGGCGAAGTCGACGATCCCGGTGGCCGGGGAGTAGAGGGCCGCGACCCCGCGACAGTGCGGCTCGAGCTCCCCGAGCTCCGCGGCCCCGAGCCGGCGAAGGCCGGGCACGCCGTTGGCCCGCCCCCGCCGCTCGAGCTCGTCGAGCCGCGGCAGCTCCGAGCGGTCGCGGGCCACGATCACCTTGCCGCAGCGCTCGTGCGGGACCCCGCGGCGCTCGCACAACTCGTAGAGCTCCCGCGCCCCCGACACGCACAGGCGGGCCTTCAGCGACCCGGGCGCGTAGTAGATCCCGGCGTGGATCACGCCGCTGTTGTGGGAGGTCTGGTGGGCGCCGAGCTGGGGCTCGCGCTCGAGCACCACCACGCGCCGCTGCGGCCTCCGCGAGGCGAGCTCGCGAGCCACTGCGACGCCGAGGATGCCGCCGCCCACGACCGCGACGTCGCACTCCGCGGCCATGCCGCGCTAGCCGGCCTGCTTCTGGGGCACCCCGCGCGAGAGCAACTCCAGGTCGGAGTCGACCATCAGCCGGACCAGCTCCTCGAAGCCGGTGCGCGGCTCCCAGCCGAGCTCCTCCCGGGCCTTCGAGTAGTCGCCCACCAGGTGCTCGACCTCGGCCGGGCGGAGGAAGCGCGGGTCGGTGCCGACGTAGCGCTCGGGATCGAGCCCGACGTGGGCGAACGCCACCTCCACGAGCTCGCGCACCGAGTGGGCCTGGCCGGTGGCGATCACGTAGTCGCCGGGCTCGTCCTGCTGGAGCATCAGCCACATCGCCTCTACGTAGTCCTTGGCGTAGCCCCAGTCGCGCTCGGCATCGAGGTTGCCCAGCAGCAGCTCGTCGGCGAGGCCGAGCTTGATCGCAGCGGCGGCGTGGCTGACCTTGCGGGTGACGAACTCGAGCCCGCGGCGCGGGCTCTCGTGGTTGAACGAGATCCCCGAGCACGCAAAGAGGTCGTAGCTCTCGCGGTAGTTGACCGTGATGTGGTGGCCGTAGACCTTGGCCACCCCGTAGGGGCTGCGCGGATAGAACGGGGTCCGCTCGTTCTGGGGGACCTCACGGACCTTGCCGAACATCTCCGACGAGGAGGCCTGGTAGAAGCGGGCGTCGGCGTTGACCTCCCGCATCGCCTCGAGCATCCGCGTGACCCCGAGCGCGGTGAACTCGGCGGTCAACACCGGCTGGGACCACGAGGCGGCCACGAACGACATGGCGGCCAGGTTGTAGATCTCGTGCGGCTGGCAGCTCCGGAGCACGTCGCCGAGCGAGCGCTGGTCGAGCAGGTCGCCGGTGTGCAGGACGATGTCGTCGCGGATGTGCTGGAGGCGCTGGAAGGTCTCGGTCGAGGCGCGCCGGACCATGCCGTGCACCTCATAGCCCTTCTCGAGCAAGAGGTCGGCCAGATAGCTCCCGTCCTGGCCGGTGATCCCGGTGATGAGCGCCCTGCGCGCCGCGGCCATGGCCGCAAACTAGCGGCCGCGGCGGCGGGCCCTCACGCCGCGGCCGAATCCGGGACCCGTAGCCGAGCGAGGATCACACCCACGCCAGGCTGAGGCGTGCGATGCCGAATCGCCGCTCGGCCTCGCGGCGGGCGCGGGCATCCACCGCGTGTGTGCCGCCTTTCTCGTCGTATGCACGAGTTTCGCGGCACACACTCGCGGGTCGGCCGCGCGCGGGTTACGGGACAGCCGCGTGTGCAGAGCTCCCGCCTCACGGGTGCGGCCGGGCCGGAGCGGCTCGCTCAGCCACCTCCGAGCGGGGCGGTCGCACCGGCCTTGCCACGACCCGGCGCCCGCGCCGCCGCCCGCGCCGGGGGCTCCTTTGTGGCCACCAGCGCGTAGTCGCGCTCGTCGAAGCGGTCGGCCTCGACGTTGCCCGACCCGTGCGGGTGGAAGACGAAGCCCGAGCCGAAGCCGACGAGCCGGCAGAGCGAGAGCGCGACCTCGGGGAACAAGGGGCGGCGGTTCTCCAGGTCGGCCCAGAACGTCTTCATCGCCTCGACCGAGTGGGGGTTCGGCGCCTCGGCCACGAGCAGGCCACCCGCCCGCAGCCCGCGCAGGCTGAGCTCGAGGAACCGGGCCAACTCGTCGAGCTCGAGTCGGGTCAGGACGCCCGCGGCGAAGATCGCCCCGAGCGAGCCCTCGGGGCGGCGCTCGAGGTACTCGAGCGGCGGCGCGAGCTCGACCTCGTGCCCGCGCTCCCGTGCCCGTGCCGCGGCGTCGGCATCGGCCTCGGCCCCGGCGCAGTCCACGCCCCGCTCGGCGAGCAGCTCGAGCAGCTCGCCGGCGCCGCAGGCGACGTCGGCGACCGGCGCGTGTCCTCCGAGCAGCTCGACGTACGGCCGCCGGGCCTCCCGCAGCAGGCGCTCCGGGGCGCGGAGCTCCCGGCGCAGCGCGCGCGCCGGCCCGTCCCGGCGCGGCCGCTCGGAGACCTGGTCGGGACTCGAGTAGCCGAAGACCACCCCGGCCGTCGGGTGCTCGCGCAGCTCGAGCCCGGCCGTGGCCAGCTGCGGGAGGGCCCGACTCTCCGCGATCACCCGCTCGACCCGCGCCTGGCTTGCGGCCAGCGACTGCACCGCTCCGTCCAGGGTGTGGAGGGCGGAGAGGATCTCGTTGTCGACCATCTGCTCGTGCACCGAGTAGGGCTTGATGGCCCTGAGTACGACCTGCCGGGCGCGGCGCTTGAGCCACGCGATCCGCGACGGGGGCGAGCCCTGGACCGCCCCCTTGCGAACCATCTCGGCCACCCTCGTGGTGTCGGCGATCCGCGGGCGCCGGGTCCCGCGTGCCCGCGGGCTCGAGCCCATCCACGCCTCGGCGCGGGCAAGGCGCCGTGCCATCACCCGGCCGGCGGCGGCCCGCGAGTGGCTCAGCCTCAGCTCGCGTTGGCCGCGCCGTCCACGCTCGCGCGCTGCCGCCGGGTCGGCCGCCACCTCGCGCATCAGGCGCGCCGCGTGCGCCGTGTCGGGGGCGGCCCACTCGCCGTCGGGGGGATAGGGACCCGCCCCCTCGCCGACTCGCACCAGCCGGTAGTCGACCAGGTAGCTGTTCTCGGGCGTCATGTAGTCGAGGTTGCCGGAGAACCCCGTCCCGATCACCGGCTTGCCGTGCCACATCGCCTCGGCGAGGGTGTAGCCGAAGCCCTCGGAGCGGTGGAGCGACACGTAGCAGTCGCAGCTCGCCATCATCGCGTCCTTCTGGGCACGGGGTAGCACGGCGTCGATCACGTGCACGTCGGGGTGGCCCGCCGCGGCCTCGAGCAGCATCCGGTGCTTCTCCGGGAAGCGCTCGTGGCTGATCGACTTGACAACGAGCGAGGGCCCCGACCCGGGCTCGAACGCTGAGGCGAAGGCCTCGATCACGGCGACCGGGTTCTTGCGCTCGAACACGCTGTTGTAGTCGAAGGCGAACAGGAACAGGAAGCCCTCGGGCAGGCGGAGGTCGGCCCGCGAGCGCGGCTCGAACCGCGGCACCTCGACAGGGAGCGGCACGGTCAGCACCGGAACCGGGGAGACCGGCTCGAGGATTCGTGCCATGTAGCGCGAGATCACCCAAACCTCGTCCACGTAGTCGAAGGCCTCGAGGTAGCGCTCGGGGAACGGCGCCACCTCCCACGCCCAGACGGCGATCGAGTAGCGGTTCATGAAGAACCCCGGCCCCATCTGCTTCGCGAAGGCAGGGAGCACGTCGGCGTTGACCGCCATCAGGTTCGTGCTGTAGGGAGCGTTGGACGGCCCCTCGTCGCGGAACTCCTCTTCCTGGCGGCTCGCCTCGGCGGCGAGCCCAACGGGCGCGATGCGCACTCCCTGCGAGCGAAGCGCGTCCACCACCTGCCGGCCGAGCTCGCCCACGCCGAGCACCGAGCGGAAGTAGCCGGCGACGTTGACCCCGAACGCCGGGCGCTCGCCCGAGGCCTCGCCTCGGGGCAGCAGCGCGTCGGGGATATGGGCTCGGCCGTAGACCTCGGCCCACGAGACGAGCCGCGGGCCGTCTATGCCGTCGAGGTCGGGGAAGTCGCGCTGGAGGTCGCGCCGACCGCGCCAGACCGCGTGCAGGTAACGGGTCACGCCGACCTCGCCGCCCTCCTCGGCCGGCCCGTTGAGCCACGACATGAGCTCACGGGCCCCCTCGTCGCTGAACGGGGAGCGGGGCAGCGCGCCCTCGAGCACCGCCTCGCGGTAGACCTTGCGCAGCGGCTCGTCGAGCTCGACCCCGTTCGGCAGCGTGGCCCACGAATAGGGCCAGCCGCGCGTCTCGTCGTAGCCGTTCTCGACCAGCTCGTCCGCGTACTCGTTGCAGATCCGGTGGAGCGCGGTCCCCGGCATCAGCTCGATCCGGTCCTGATGCCGGCTCAGCCGGTAGCGGTGGTCGGCCTCGAAGCCGCTGAAGTGGAAGAACCGCAGCGGCCGGCCATTCACGGTGTAGCGGCCGTCGCGGTGGCGCAGCTCACGGCTCGGGAGGTTCCAGTAGGCGACGTTGTAGCCCGGGTCGCGCAGCACGGCGAAGCCGCGCAGCAGCCCGGGGGCGAAGTCGAGCCAGCGCTGGTCCACGAACAGCCCGAGCTCGGGCGCCACCACGCAGTCGGTCTCGAGGCGCTCCGACCACCACTCGATGAGCGAGTCGGTGTCGGGATGCTCCCGCAGCCCGAGGAACCCGAGGTTGAAGCAGCCCGAGATCAGGATGTCGGTCTCGCTCGGCTTGCGCCCGTCGCGGGGCATCGGGTCGGTCAGGTGGGGGGTGACGACCATGTGGTTTCCGTTGAGCAGCCGGTCGACCTCCGCGAGGTCGTCGTAGAGCCGGATGTCCGGGTCGAGGTAGACGATCCGATCGAGCCCGCGCTCCTTCAGCAGGTGGCGGAGCAACCAGGGCTTGACCGCGGTGGACAGCTCGAGCACGCCGTAGAGGGCGGCCATGCGGTCGAAGCTCTCGATCCCCAGGTCGGCGGGAACGACGAGCTCGAACGGCTCGGACTCCGGGGCGAGGTAGCCCTCGACCTCGTCGATCACGAGCACCCAGCAGCGGTCGCTCGGGCGGTGCTCGGCGAACGACCGCGCCAGCACCCGGGCGTAGGAGAGGTAGTTCTTGGCGACGATCGTGCAGACGTCCATGACGACCGCTGGAACCCTAGATCAGCCCACCGGTCGCGCGGAGCCGGGGAAGTAGCGGTCCACGTACAGACCGCAGGCGCGGCTCAGGGGCACGAGCCGGGTTGGCGCACCCGTGCGCACCGCGGCCACCGCAGTGACCTGCGCGAGCTGGGCGCTGCTCGACAAAGCGCTCCGGTCGAGCTGGCGCGCGCTGACGAACAGGGCGCCGCCGCGGCTTCGGACCGAGCCGGCGCGCCAGAACGAGCCGGGCCGTGTGAGGTTGGCCGGCATCCGCACCCTCCAGGCCGCGGTGCTCACCACGAGCGGCTGCGAGCTCGTGTACTGGGGCGAGAGCTCGAAGCGGCCGGGTGGGAGGCGCAAGGTCGCGATCGCGGCCGCCCCGGGCTCGAGGTCGAAGCGCAGCCGGTGGACCACGGGCCGCGGGCGAACCAGGGCCGCGCCGCTCAGGCGGCTGATCCGCCGGCCGGCCGGCGTACCGCAGCGGAGGACGGCGCCCGGTGCGCTCCCCTCGGCGAGCACACGGTAGGCGGGAGTCGGGCCCCGGCGCTCGAACAGCACGAACGACGGAGTGGTGCGGAGCACCCTGAAGTTGGGCGGCGGCGTGCTGATCACCGCGCTGCGGGGCACGACCGCGAAGCGGACACGATCCAGGTCGCGGGGGATGAAGGAGTCGAGGTCGACCGGCTCGCCGTAGCGCCAGGGCTTCTCGGGCCGCTCGGGGAGCTGCGGGCCCGTGCCCGACTGGCCGGTCCCGGCCGGCGCGAACACCCGGGCCCCGCGGAGCTCCCATGGGATGAAGTCGTCGTTGCCGACGAACAGCGTGTCGCTGCCGCGCACGAGCGGCCGCAGCGAATCGAGCTCGTGCCAGAGCTCGCTCGGCCCGACCTGGGCGCCGCGCAGGGCGAGGAAGCTCGAGTAGGCGGCGACCAGCGCGAAGATCACGGCCGCCGCCGCCATCACGACCCGCGGCAGGGGCGGCGCCACCAGCTCGGCCAGCGGTCGAACCGACAGTGCCATCACCGCCGGGGCGCCCACGGCGAGCGTCTTCGCGACGATGTACGGCGACTGGTCGCCGAGGCGGACGTAAATCACCATCAGCGCGGCGGCCCCCACCGCGGCCGGGAGCGCGAAGTCCCGGCGGCGCAGCCACCAGAGCGCCCCGTAGAGCGCGGCGAGCACCCCGAAGGCCGAGACGAGGTACTTGTACAGCGGCGAGGGGGCGAAGCGGAAGTCCTGCCGAGGCCAGAGCCCGAACACCTCGTAGGTCGGAACGGGGCCGGCGAGGTTTCCGAGGTTGCTTCCGGTGATCGTGCCGGCCGCCGCAGGGGAGGCTCCGAGCTGGCGGAACAGGTCGAGGATGCGCGGGACCTCCGGCGCGGCGAGCACGGCCAACGCCGCGAGGCCGGCGAGGGCGGGCGGCAGGGCGAGCCCAAGTCCCGCCCGGGCGCGCCGAAGGACGCCGCGCGGGCGCGGCCGGCCGCCGACCACGAGCTCGAGCGCCGCCCATAGCCCGACGGTCGCGAGCGGCCAGCCGAGACCGCCGTAGCTGTAGTCGTAGAGGAAGCCGGCGGCCACCACCGCGAGCGGTAGGGCGGCCGCGAGCGCGCCCGCTCGGCGCAGATCGCGCAGGGCGGCGGCGAAGCCGAGCAGCAGCAGCCCCGCGATCGTCTCCTTGAAGTCGCTCTGGACGTAGTACGCGGCCATCAGGTACGGCAGCCCGACCACCGCCGCGGCCACCGTCCGGCGCGCCGCCGGGAGCAGCTCGAGGACCGATAGGGCGGCCGGGACGCTCAGGAGCGGCACGGCGACCATCACGGCGGTGAACGCCAGGTCGAGCCTCGCCCCGGTGAGCGAGGCGAACGTCGCGGCCACCGAGTGCGGCCCCAGCGGGTAGCCCGCGGAGGGAGGGTGGGCGCGGTGGTCGCCGAGCAGCGACAGCGTCCACGGCAGGTGGGCGGCGAGGTCGTTGTTGTAGCTGACCCCCAGGATTCCGACGCGGGCGTTGGCCAGGAAGGGGACGGCGGTGCCGAGCGCGACCGCGAGCCCGGCCACCACGAGCACCGGCGACGGCCGCGCCAGGAGCCCGCGCCGAAGCCACAGCGCGCAGCCGCCGCAGAGCACGCAGACAACGACCAGCGCGGTGGTGTCGCGCCCCGGGGAGCGGAGCGCGACGGCGGTCACGACGAGCAGGAGCGAGAACCCGACCGCCGGGGCCCAGCCCCGCCACGGCGCATGCCCGGACGCCCTCGCGACCGTCTCGCCGATCAGCGCCGAGGCGACGCAGATGAGCGCCGCCGTTCCGTACGTCGCGAGCACGCGCCCGCAGTGTACGGCGGAGGTGCCCTGGAACCGGGCAGGTGCCCGGTACCTTTGGCGCGATGCGAGGCCACCCCGAAGCGGGCCCGGCGGTGGAGGTGGACGCGGTCTCGAAGACCTTCCGCCTGCCCCACGAACGGGTCCACACGCTCAAGGAACGTGCGCTTCACCCGCTGCGGCGCACCCGCTGGGACGTGCTTCACGCGCTGCGCGACGTCTCGTTCGCGGTGGAGCCGGGCGAGTTCTTCGGCATCGTCGGCCGCAACGGGAGCGGCAAGAGCACTCTGCTCAAGTGCATCGCCGGCATCTACCGCGCCGACGGGGGGCGAATCCTCCTGCGCGGGCGGATGTCGCCCTTCATCGAGCTCGGCGTGGGGTTCAATCCCGACCTTCCCGCCCGCGACAACGTCCGGATCAACGCGATCATGCTCGGGCTGAGCCCCGCGGAGGCCCGGGCCCGCTTCGAGTCGGTTATCGAGTACGCCGAGCTCGAGGACTTCGTCGACCTCAAGCTGAAGAACTACTCCTCCGGGATGCACGTCCGCCTGGCCTTCGCGGTGATGGTGCAGGTGGACGCCGACATCCTGCTCATCGACGAGGTGCTCGCGGTCGGCGACGCCGCCTTCCAGCAGAAGTGCCACGAGACCCTCCACCAGCGGCGGCAGGAGGGCAAGACGATCCTCTTCGTCACCCACGACATGAACACGATCGAGCAGGTGTGCGACCGGGCGATGCTGCTCGAGCACGGGCGTGTGCTCGACGTCGCCGAGCCGCGGCGGATCGCCCGCGGGTACAACGAGATCAACTTCCGCGGCGCCGGGGCGCCCGGCGCGGTGGGCGCCGGCCGCGCCGGGGACGGGGGAGCGGCGATCCTCGACGCCTGGTTCGAGGACGCGGCCGGACGGCGCGTCCCGGTGCTCGAGCAGGGACGGCCGTGCTCGTTCCACGCGCTGGTCGAGATGCGGGAGCCGGCGAGTCGCCCGGTGCTCGGCTTCGTGCTGGCCGACGAGCAGCACCGGCGCATCTTCGCCACGACCACCGCCTGGTCGGGGACCGACACCGGTGACTTCCAGGCCGGCGAGCGGGTCGAGATGGCGGTGAGCTTCGACTGCGTCCTCGCCCCGGGCCGCTACTTCGCCTCGCCCATGGTCTCCCACGACGGCACCGGCGCGAGGGTGATGGACCTGCGCGAGGAGCTCGTCTCGGTGGTGGTGACCGGCAGCAGGCGGGGCGGGATCGTCGAGCTCCCGCACGAGATCTCGCTGCGCCGCGAGGTCGGGGCCCTGGCCGCGCCCGGCGCCCGATGAGCGTCCACGCCGCCTACGAGATGAGGGGACCCTCCGCGCTCAGCGGAGGGACGCGCCGCTTCCTCCACCTCACCCGGACGCTCGCGGTCACCGATTTCAAGCTGCGCTTCTTCGACTCGATCCTCGGCTACCTGTGGACGCTGATGCGACCGCTGATGCTCTTCGGCGTGCTCTACCTGGTGTTCAACGAGGTGGTTCGGATCGGGAGCGACGTGCGCTTCTACCCGGTGATCCTGCTGTCCGGGATGATCCTCTACTTCTACTTCTCGGAGGCCACGAGCCGGTCGGTCGTCTGCGTGGTCGACAACGAGAACCTCGTGCGGAAGATCCACTTCCCGCGACTCGCGATCCCGCTCTCCACGGTGGGCACGGTCTCGCTGCAGCTCGGCCTGAACCTGGTCGTCCTGTTCTTCTTCATGCTGATCTCCGGGGTGCAGCCCACGGTGCGCTGGCTCGAGCTGCCGGTGATCCTGCTCCCGCTGCTCGTCGTGACCGTCGGCGTGGCCATGCTGGTCTCCGCCCTGTACGTCATCGCCCGCGACGTCAGCCCGATCTGGGAGGTCGTGACCCAGGCGCTCTTCTACGTGACCCCGGTGCTCTATCCGATCGAGCTGCTCGCCCGCCGCAGCGAGACCCTCGCCCACCTGGCGATGATGAACCCGCTGGCCACGGTCATCCAGCAGGCTCGCCACGCGTTGATCGACCCCCACGCCGAGAGCGCGGGCACGGCGATCGGGGGACCGGCCTGGCTCGCGGTGCCGGCGGCGATCACGGTCGGGGTGTTCGCGCTCGGCTTCCTGGTCTTCAATCGGATGGCGCCGCGAATCGCCGAGGAGCTCTAGCCCGGGTCCGAACCAGGCGGCGGCGGACCGGGATCGCGTACCAGATAGCGGCGAAGATCAGCGCGGTCCCGGCGGTCGCCACGATCGTCGTCGCGGTCCCGAAGAGCACGTCGGTGATCAGCATGATCGCCCCGGTCATCGCCACGGCCAGCAGCGTGAGCCCGGCGATGGTCAGGCCGTTCGCCACGCGCACCAGGTGGTGCTTGTCCTGCAGGTGGAACGTGATCCGGTGGTGGATCGACGGCGCGATGAGCAGCGCCGACGCGGCGAGCGTGCAGAGCAGCGTGGCGAAGTAGACCTTCTCCTGGAAGGCGGTGACCTCGGACCAGCCTCGGCTAAAGGGGACGACGAGCAGGAACGCGAACAGCACCTGCACGCCCGGGAGCGCGACCCGGAGCTCGCCGAGCAGCTCGCCGAGGTTCCGGTCGGCGCGCTCCCAGTCGGTCTCCGGACGGCCGGTCTCCGGGTGGACCTCCATGCCCGGAGCGTACCGCCGCCCCGGCCGCCCTCAGCGGCTGGCCGCGCGCGCGCGTGAGCGGCCGCCCGAGCGCGAGCGCGACGCGCTCCGCGAGCCCCGCCGCCCGCCGTCCCGCTGGTCGGCCGGGACCTCCTCGCGAACCACCGCCTTGGTCAGGGCCGGGATCTGGCGCTCGAGGAAGCGCGCCATCCGCTCCTCCTCGCGCTTGATGCCGCGCGCGAGTCGCACGGTCTCGCGGTCGCCGACCTCCTCGGCGAGCGTCTCGATCGCTGTGTAGGTCGCAATCTCCTCCGCCTCGTTCCAGTACTCGGTCTTCGCGTTCTTCAGCATCTTCTCGGGCTCGCTCGTGCCCCGCAGCGCGTGCAGCGGCCCCTTCGCCGTGGCCAATCCCTTGGCGGCGGCGGCCTGCACGGCGTTCAGGGTCTGGGCGATCATGTCGCTGCCGCCGAGCTGCTTGATGCGGCGCTCGACCGCGCGGCTGTGCGCCTTGGTCTCCTTCAGGTGGGTCTGCAGCCGCTTCTTGTACGGCGCCCGAGTGGTCATCGCGATGTGGGCCTGGAGCGCGGTCTCGAGCTCCTTCTCCTTGCCGTAGGCCTCGTTCAGGTACTGGATCAGCTTTACGTCGCGTGCACTGGTCTCGGCCATGGTTCCTCCTGTTCTTCCCCTTAAGTGGGCTTACCCGGCATCGGCACAGTTACGCCCAGGCCTCCCCGGGTAACCGCAAAGCGTGGCGCGCGAGGAACGTGAAGGGCCCGACGTCGAGCGCGTGCGAGAGGTCATGCGCGAGATCCGCGAGGAAGAGCAGCAGGCCGAGCGCGACGAGGTGCCCGAGGACGAGCGCCTCGAGCCGCCGGCCGAGCGCGAGGACCGCTGAGGCCGAGAGGCGCGCTTTGCGCGCCGGCCGGCGGCGGCTACAGTCACTTGGCGAGGTCCCATCCGCCCGCGTCGGCGGCGACCTGCGAGCCATGGCGTCGTGGAACCCTGCGTCCTCCTCAAGTTCGGTGAGCTCACCCTGAAGGGCAGGAACCGCTGGCGGTTCGTCGCCCAGCTACGCCGCAACGTGCGCCGGGCGGTGCGCGGGCTGGGCGGGGTCGAGCTGCGCCAGCGCGCCGGGGTGCTCGCCCTGCGCCCCGCCGGCGACGCCGAGGAGCTGCTCGAGCGCGCCCTCGACGTGATCGGGGTCAACGTCGTCCACCCCGCGGTGTCGGTCGAGCGCAGCGCCGAGGCGGCGGCGGCCGCCGGGGTCGAGCTCGCCCGCGGGCTGACCGGCCGGACCTTCGCGGTCCGGGCGCGCCGCCGGGACAAGCGCTTCCCGATGCGATCGCGCGAGCTCGCCTCGTTCGTCGGCCAGGCGGTGTGCTCCGAGCTCGGCCTGCGCGTCGACCTCGGCGACCCGGACATCGAGGTTCACGTCGAGGTCGACGAGCGGGAGATCTTCGTCTACACGCGCAAGCTGCCCGGCCGCGGCGGGCTGCCGGTCGGGATCAGCGGCCGGGCGATGGTGCTGCTCTCGGGCGGGATCGACTCGCCGGTCGCGGCCTACCGGGCCATGCGCCGCGGGCTGCGCTGCGACTTCGTCCACTTCAGCGGTCGCCCGTACACCGGTCCCGAGTCCATCTACAAGGCATACGCCAACGCCGGCAGGCTCGACCGCTTCCAGAGCGACTCGCGCCTCTTCGTCGTCCCGTTCGGCCACGCCCAGCGGGCGCTCGCCTCGGCTCAGGCCGGACGGCTCCAGGTGCTGGCCCAGCGGCGGCTGATGGTGCGGGTGGCCTCGGCCCTCGCCCGGCGCGAGCGCGCGGACGCGCTGGTGACCGGTGACTCGCTCGGCCAGGTGGCGAGCCAGACGCTCCCGAACCTCGCGGTCGTCGAGGGGGCGGCGGAGCTGCCGCTGCTGCGACCGCTGATCGACCGGGACAAGAGCGAGATCATCGAGGAGGCCCAGAGGCTCGGCACCTTCGAGATCTCGACGCTGCCGGACGAGGACTGCTGTCAGCTCTTCGCCTCGAAGCTGGCCGAGACGAGGGGCGACCCCGAGCGCCTCGCCCGCCTCGAGCGGTTGGTCGACGTCGAGGAGCTGGTCGAGGGGCTGGTCGCGGCGACGGAGGTCTTCCGGCCCGGCCCGCGCCGCGGCGACGCCGCCCTAGCTCCGGTCCCCGCCCTGCCGCGGTAGCGCCTTCAGGAGCCAGTGCCGCCTCGGCGGCTCGCGGTCCGGCAGGTGCGCGACCGTCCATTCGAACAGCACCCGCCCGGAGCCGGCGGCCCGCAGGGCGCGGCGCAGCCGGTCGCCGATGCCCTCCGGCGGCAGCTCGACCTCGTACTCGATCGCGCCGCCCTCTGCGGTCTCCCGGCGCACCGGTCCGATGCGGTCGAGGACGTCGACCATCCGGCGGTTGCTCGGAGCGACGAGCGCCCGGTAGCGGCGGACGCCGAGCTCCCGCGCGCGGTCGGTGAGGCGCTCCATCAGCAGCGTCCCGAGCCCGCGCCCCTGCCAGTCGTCGACCACGGTGACCGCTACCTCCGCCGCGTCGGGGCTGGCCGGCACCTTCACGAAGCGGGCCACGCCGATCCCGCTGCCCGAGTCGGGCTCGATCGCGATCAGTGCCTCGTGGCGCCGGTGGTCGACCTCGGTCAGGTAGGAGAGGTCCTCGCTCGTCAGTTCGCGGACCGGAGAGAGAAAGCGCCGGTAGCGCGACTCCTCGCTCAGCCGCTCGAAGGCGTCCACGAGCAGCGCCTTGTCGTCCGCCGCGATCGGACGGATCAGCACCTCCGAGCCGTCGCGCAGGCGGGCCCGCTCGACCGTCGCAGCTCGAGCGTCCCCGTTCACGCGACCGGCTCGAAGTCATAGTGCGAGGCGATCCGGGCCATCTCCGCCGGGTCGGGCGCGGCGCCCGGCCGCATCGCCGCCTCGACCTCCTTCAGGTAGCGCTCGAACCCGCCCGGCGCCATCACGTCCAGGAAGCGGACCGGCCGGTCGGAGGGGTTCGAGAACGTGTGCACCGTCCCCGGCGGGGCCAGCGCGTAGCTGCCGGGACCGGCCTGGCGCTCTGTGCCGTCGAGCGTGATGGCGAGCGCGCCCTCGAGCGGGTAGAAGCTGTCGACCATGTCGCGGTGGCGGTGGCGGACCGGCCCGGGGAAGCCGGGCGCGAGCTCCGTCTCGAGCACCGCCACGTGGCCCGCCCCGTCGTCGCCGCCGGCGCGAATCCACGCCCGGCTCGTTCCGAGCTGGACGCATTCGCCCTCGCCGCGGCGGCGAACGAGCGCCTCGCTCGGCGGGCGCCCGCCGCCCGGTGGCGGCGCGAAGGTGTCGAAGCGCCCGGCGACGGCGCGCTCCTCGGCCTCGTCGGCCGCGGCGTGCAGCCCGCGCAAGTAGTCGGCGAAGCCGCAGCTCGGCGCGTGCAGGTTCAGGAAACGCGCCTCGCCGGGGCTCTCGTTGCGGAACGTGTGGACCACTTCGGGAGGGATGACGACCAGGCCGCCGGCCTCGAGGGTGAACGGGGCGCCGCCTGCGAGCTCGAACCACAGGCGGCCCTCGAGCACGTAGAAGCAGTCGGAGTGCCTGCGGTGGATGTGCGGTCCCGGGCCGCGCTCTCCGGCGGCGTAGCGCGACTCGGTCGTGCAGAGCCGTTCGTGCTCCGCGAGGATGCGGATGATGTGCTCGGGGCGGTCACTGACCACCTCGCCTTCCCCGCCTCCGACCAGGATCGCCTCCACGCGCGCGACTATGCCAGACCGAGAGGGGAGGCCGCCGCCGTGCGCCGCCGGGGTCTGGCGGCGTCCGTCCCATGCCTCGTCGCAGTCGGCCAGCGGTGGAGCTCAGCCGCCCTCGACCTAGACGAGCCGGTCCCGGCCCGCGGCCAGGCCCGAGACGAGCGCGGCAAGCGTCACGGCGATGAAGGCCAGCAGTGGGAGGGTCCAGCCTCCGGAGAGGTCGCGCAGCGCGCCGATCGCGGTAGGTCCGGACGCGGCGAGGAGGTAGCCGCCCGACTGCACCATTCCCGACAGCGCAGCGGTCTGGTGGGCGTCGCGGGCCCTCACCACGAGGAAGGTGAGCGCGAGGCTCAGGAAGGAGCCGCCGGCGAGCCCCAGCAGCCCCGCCCAGAGCGGCGCCAGGAAGGCGCCGGCCGCCAGCAGCCCGACGAACCCGGCCAGCATCGTGGCCGCGCTGGCCGCAACGAGCACCTGCTGGTTGCGCCGCCTGGCCGCCAGGACCGGCACCCCGATCGCGGAGGCGATGCTCACGAACTGCATCACCGCGACCATCAACCCCGCTCGCGAGGCCCCGAGGCCGTCGTGGCGCAGGAGCTCGGGGAGCCAGGCGACCAGGCCGAAGAACAGGAACGACTGGAGCCCCATGTACGCCGTTGTCTCCCAGGCCAGGGCGGAGCGCCAGGGAGCGCCGCGCGCGGGATCGTCCGGTGGGAGGTGGCGCTCGCGCAGCTGCGGGAGCCAGACCACCATCGCCACGCCCGCGAGCACGGCCCAGATGGCGAGCGCGCCCTGCCATCCAAGCCCCGCGCCGTCGGCGAGCGGCACCGCCACCGCGGGCGCCACTCCCGCCATCGCCACCATGGCGGTCACGTACAGGCTCGTGACCTCGCCGCTTCGCTCGGGGAAGTCGCGCTTCACGAGCCCCGGGAGGAGGACGTTGCCGGCCGCCGCCCCCGCGCCGAGCACCGCGGTCCCGACGAGGGCGCCGGCCGCCGAGCCGGCCGAGCGCACCAGGGTGCCGCCTCCGATCAGGACGAGCGCCGCGCCGAGCGTCCGCTCGATCCCGATCCGCAGCGCGACCGCGGCCGCGACCGGAGCCAGCGCGCCGAAGGCGAGCACCGGCAGCGTGGTGAGCAGGCCGACGCCGGCGTTCGAGAGGCCGAGGTCGGTGCGGATCTCTTCGACCAGCGGCCCGACCACCGTAATCCCCGGCCTCAGGTTCACCGCTATCAGGACGATGCCCGCGAGCACCAGCGCGGTGGCCGCGCCCGGGCGGGGGACGCTGCGGACCTGCCCTCGCACCCGAGGGAGGCTAGAGCGGCTCGGCCAGTAGCCTCGTTCGCCCATGGAGTACCGGACCCTCGGGACCACCGGTGTGAAGGTCAGCCCGCTCTGCCTCGGGGCCATGATGTTCGGCGCTTGGGGCAACGAGGACCACGAGGACTCCATCCGCATCGTTCACCGGGCGCTCGACGCCGGCATCAACTTCATCGACACCGCCGACGTCTACTCGCGCGGCGAGTCGGAGGAGATCGTGGGCAAGGCGCTGGCCGGGGGGCGACGGGATTCGGTCATCCTCGCCACCAAGGTCCACGGGAGCATGGGGGAGGACCCGAACGAGCGCGGCAACTCACGTCGCTGGATCGTGCGGGAGGTCGAGAGCAGCCTGCGCCGGCTCGGCACCGACTCGATCGACCTCTACCAGATCCACCGACCCGAGCACGACACCGACATCGACGAGACGCTCGGCGCCCTGACCGACCTCGTTCGCGCCGGCAAGGTGCGCCACATCGGCTCGTCGACCTTCCCGGCCAGTCAGATCGTCGAGGCCCAGTGGGTCGCCGAGAGGCGCGGCCGCGAGCGCTTCGTCTGCGAGCAGCCGCCTTACTCGATCCTGGTTCGCGGAGTGGAGAGCGACGTGCTCCCCACCTGCCGCCGCTACGGCATCGGCGTCATTCCCTGGAGCCCGCTGGCCCAGGGCTGGCTCTCCGGTCGCTTCCGCAAGGGCGGCGAGGAGCCGACCTCGCGGCGGGCCCGGATGTTGCCCCGCCGCTGGGACATGTCACTCCCGGAGAACCAGCTGAAGCTCGAGGCGGTCGACGCCCTCGCCCGGCTCGCCGAGGAAGCGGGGATGACCTTGATCGAGATGGCGATCGCGTTCGTGATCCGCCACCCGGCGGTCACCGCGGCGATAATCGGGCCGCGGACCATGGAGCACCTCGAGTCGCAGCTCCCGGCCGCCGAGGTCGAGCTCGGGGATGACCTCCTCGATCGGATCGACGAGATCGTGGCGCCGGGGGTGAACCTGAGCGAGGCCGACGTGGGCTGGCAGAACCCGGCGCTCGAGCCGGCGGCGCGTCGGCGATGAGCGTCGAGGTCGGCGTCTTCGTCGTTCCGGACGCGGGCGAGCCGTCGCGGACCGTCGACCAGGTGCTCGCCGCCGAGGAGGCTGGCCTCGACCTGGTCGCCATCCAGGACCACCCGTATCAGCGCAGCTTCCTCGACACCTTCATGCTGCTGGCCAACCTCGCCGGGCGCACCAGTCGCATACGCCTGGCGCCCGACGTGGCGAACCTGCCGCTCCGCCAGCCGGCAATGCTCGCCAAGGCCGCCGCCTCGATCGATCTGCTGAGCGGCGGCCGCTTCGTGCTCGGGCTCGGCGCCGGCTCGAGGTTCGACCGGATCGCCGCGATGGGTGGCCCGCGCCTCAGCCGGGGCGAGGCGGTCGGGGCGCTCGAGGAGGCGATCGAGGTGATCCGCCTGTGGTGGTCGGGTGAGCCCGAGGTGTCGTTCGCCGGGCGCCACTACCGGCTCGAGGCGGCCACTCCGGGCCCCGAGCCCGCCCACCCGATCCCGATCTGGATCGGCGCCTACCGGCCGCGGATGCTGAGGCTGACCGGCCGCCTCGGGGACGGCTGGCTCCCGAGCCTGGGCTACCTGCCGGAGGAGGAGATGGCCGAACGCCACAGCGCGATCGACGAGGCGGCGCGCGCGGCCGGGAGGGACCCGAGCGAGGTGCGCCGGGTCCTGAACGTTGGCGTCGGCGAGGACTGGGACGGTTCGGTGGAGCGCCTGGCCGCCCTGGTCACCGAGCGCGGCTTCGAGACCCTGATCGTGTCGGTCGGGCAGCATGACCCCGTGGGGTTCGTCCGCCGCGTCGGCGAGGAGCTCGCGCCCCGGCTGCGCGAGGCGGTGGCCTGAGATTCCCTCAGGCCGCCCGCGCGACGCCACCCTGAGCAACCCTGCCCGCGTGGCCCTCGAGGCGGTCGCGAGCCGAGCGTCCGCTCAGTCGGCGCTTCGGCTGACCGCCAGCACCGCGATGCCCGAAGGGTCGCGGGCCAGCGTGCCCTCCGCTCGATCCTCAACCGAGGCGTCGATCGCGGCCAGCCGGCGGCGAAGCGCCTCGAGCTCGGCCTCGCCGTCGAGCACAAGCGTCCAGTGCCGGAGGCCCACGGCGTCGGGCGGCGCCGGTGGCACGCCGGGGCCGCGCCAGAGGTTGTAGGCGACGTGGTGGTGGTAGCCCCCGGCCGAGAGGAACACGGCGGTCGGCATCCGCATGGTCACATCGAAGCCAAGGCCGTCGCGGTAGAAGCGGGTGGCGGCGTCGAGGTCGGCTACGTGCAGGTGGACGTGACCAACCCGCAGGCCCCGGGCCGCGTGCCGGGTGGGCTCGGGGCCGGCCGCGGCGAGCAGGCCGTCGAGGTCGAGCGGAGCCGGCCCGAGCGCGTAGCCGTCGGCGCCGGAGAGTCCGGGCCACTCCTCCCGGGGGCGGTCGGCGGCGAGCTCTATCCCGTTGCCATCCGGGTCCGGCAGGTAGATCGCCTCATGGGTGCCGT
The DNA here is from genome assembly GCA_035639555.1 of Thermoleophilaceae bacterium. GTDB lineage: Bacteria > Actinomycetota > Thermoleophilia > Solirubrobacterales > Thermoleophilaceae > DASQXU01. Next base: position 217 of record DASQXU010000139.1, on the reverse strand, counting down.
GATCGGACGCTCCCTCGATCGGCGCCCGCGCCGCCGCCACGCGCATCGCGGCCCGCGCGAGCTCCTCCCTCGTGGGGAAGAGCAGCGCGTAGTGGTATAGCCCGGCGTGCCGGCCGGCCGGCCGGGCGCCCGGCCGCTCGTGGAGGACGACGAGATGTTCTTCGCCGGCGCCCATGGCGGCGGTGGAACCGTCGCGGTGGTGAAGGCGGAGGCCGAT
>DASQXU010000138.1:0-17939 GCA_035639555.1 Thermoleophilaceae bacterium | reverse complement strand
CTCACGAGCATGGACCGCGACGGCACCGAGGACGGCTACGAGCTCGAGCTGACCCGCGCGGTGTCCGAGGCCGTGGACGTCCCGGTGATCGCCTCGGGCGGAGCGGGCACGCTCGACCACCTGGTCGAGGCGGTGCGGCGGGGAGGGGCGGACGCGGTGCTCTGCGCCTCGATCTTCCACTACGGGAGGCACACCGTGCCCGAGGCCAAGCGGCGGATGGCCGAGGCCGGCATCCCGGTGCGGCTCTAGCTCTGCGCCCGCGTCGGGAAAACTAAAGGGCATGGCCTCGGTCGCCACCGACCTCCGCGAGCGCGTTCGCCGCCTGCCCGGTATGGATCGGCTGCTGCCCGCCCTCGAGGGCCTGCCGCCGGTCTTCCTGGTGGGCGGGGCCGTGCGCGACCTGCTGCGAGGGGCGGCCGCCGTCGACCTCGACCTGGCCGTGGAGGGCGACGCGCGCTCGGTGGCCCGCGAGCTGGCCGTTCGCCTCGGGGCCACCGCGGCCGAGCACGAGCGCTTCGGCACGGCCAAGGTGCGGGCGGACGAGCTGTCCTTCGATCTCGCGACCACGCGCCGCGAGGTCTACGAGCGCCCGGGCGCCCTCCCGCTCGTCGAGCGGGCGCCGCTCGTGGAGGACCTGCGCCGGCGGGACTTCACGATCAACGCGATGGCGATCGGCCTCACCGGCGAGGACCTCGGCCACCTCTACGACCCCTACGGAGGTGTCCGCGACCTCGAGGCAAGGGTGGTCCGGGTGCTCCACGACCGCAGCTTCATGGACGACCCGACCCGCCTGCTCCGGGCGGTTCGCTATGAGGCGCGACTCGGGCTGGCGATGGACCCCGACACCGAGCGCCTCGCCCGTGCCGCCGCGGCCGAGCAGGCCCTGGCGATGGTCTCGGGCTCGCGCGTGCGCGACGAGCTGGTCGACCTGCTGGCCGAGCTCGAGGGGCCGCGGCCGATCCGCCGGCTGCGCGAGCTCGAGCTCGACCGGGCCATGCACCCCCGCCTGATCGCCGACCCGCAGCTCGTCGCCTCGGCCGCGCTCGGGGCGACCGCGATCGGCGCGAGCCGAGTGCTCAGCGCCCTCGCCGCGCTGTGCCTGAGGGATCCGGTCGAGCTGCTCGGATGGCTCGACTCGCTCCAGCTCGTGGCCGGGGAGCGCGACGCGGCGGCCCGGGCCGTGCGCTCCGCACCGCTGCTCGCGGTCGAGCTGCGCCGCGAGCGCAGTCCGTCCGAGCTCTACGAGCTCCTGCGAGCCGAGCCCCCGGAGGCGCTCGCGCTCGCGCTCGCCCTGGGGGCGCCCCCCGACCCGGTGCTGCGCTTCGTCACCGAGCTCCGGGCGGTCCGGCTCGAGATCTCGGGCGCCGACCTTCGGGCCGCCGGGATCCCCGAGTCACCGGCGATCGGCCGCGCCCTCGAGACGACCCTGCGGCGCAAGCTCGACGGAGACCTGGCCGGACGCGAGGCGGAGCTCGAGGCGGCGCTCTCGGTGGCCCGCGCGGAGGACCCGTGATCGAGCTCGAGCTTCCGGCGGCCAAGGTCATCTTCTCCACCCGCCGGGGAGGGGTGAGCGAGGGGCCGTACGAGTCGCTCAACCTGGGCATCCTGACCGAGGACGACCCCGAGCGCGTGTCCGAGAACCGCCGCCGACTCGCGGCGGCCAGCGGCCTCGAGCCCGAGGCGGTGGCCATGGGTTGGCAGGTCCATGGCACCGACCTGCGCGAGTGGGCCGGACCGCCCGAGCCGGGCGGCCCCGACGGCTTCTCGCGTCCCGGCGCCTGGCTACCCCGGGTCGACGGGCACCTCACCCAGGCCCGCGGCGTGGGGCTGCTCGTCCTCGTTGCCGACTGCCTCCCGGTCGCCCTCGCCGGGCGGCGGCGGGTGGCGATGCTGCACTGCGGCTGGCGGGGGCTGGCCGCCGGGATCGTCGAGCGGGCGCTGTCCCGCTTCGAGGAGCCGCCGGCAGCGGCCATCGGACCGGGGATCGGCCGCTGTTGCTACGAGGTCGGACCCGAGGTGCTCGCCGCCTTCTCGGACATGAGCGGGGTGGCGGATGGGCGCATGCTGGACCTGCGCGCCGTGGTCCGGCGAAAGCTAGAGGCGGGCGGCGTCGAGGAGATCAGCGACGTCGGGCTCTGCACGAGCTGCCGGGCCGACCTGTTCTTCTCGCATCGCCGGGATCGCGGGGTCACCGGCCGCCAGGGAGGGCTCGTGTGGCGCAGGTGAGCGCCTTCACCGGGCTGCGGGCCGAGCGAGTGCGCGAGAACCTCGAGCGCGTGCGGGAGCGAATCGCGGCGGCCGGGCGCGATCCGGCCGAGGTCGAGGTGTGCGCGGCCACCAAGTACGTCCCCGCCGACGAGCTCCCGGTCCTGGCCGAGGCCGGCATCGGGCTGCTGGGCGAGAACCGCGCCCAGGACCTGCGCGCGAAGCAGAAGGGCCACCGGGAGCTGTTCGACTGGGACTTCATCGGCGCGCTGCAGAGCCGCAAGGTCAAGGAGATCGCGCCGCGGGTTCGCCTCATCCACTCGGTGGCGTCGGAGTCGGCCCTGCGCCAGCTCGAGCGCCATCCCGCGCCGGAGGTGCTGATCCAGGTGAACGTCGCCGGCGAGGAGGGCAAGGTCGGGATCGCGGCGGCCGAGCTCGGCGCCTTCATCTCGCGCGTTCCGGTGCCGGTCGGCGGCCTGATGACCATGCCGCCGCTCGTGGAGCGGCCGGAGGCCAACCGCGTCCACTTCGCCCGCCTGGCCGAGCTCGCCGCCGAGCACGGCCTTCGGCGGCTGTCGATGGGGACGACGCAGGACTACGAGGTGGCGGTCGCGGAGGGGGCGACGATCGTGCGCCTCGGCACCGTCCTCTACTCCTGAGCCCTCGGCGGGAGCCCGACCCGCTCGAGGAAGTCCCCGATCGCCCTCGAGAGCCGCGCTCCCTGCCAGGCGAGCGGCGAGCTGCCCTCGTCCTCGACCACGAGCTCGGCCCGCGGCAGGCGGCGGGAGTACTCCTCGGCGATCGCGAGGGGGTGGAGGCCGTCGGCGTCGTCGCGGCTGCCGACCACCAGCACCGGCACCTCCAGGTGCTCGAGCGGCTCGAGGCCGTCGAAGGCCCGCGAGCGCGGGACCACGCGCAGGGCGTCGGCGACCGCCTCGAGCCGGCGGTGACGCTCCATGCGCTGGCGGCTGGCCTCGCGGGCGACGTCGCGCCAGCGCGGTGGCACGTCCTCCGGGGCCGCGACCTCGAGGAACCCGTCGATCCCTCCCTCGGCCAGCGCGCGAGACATCCGCTCCCACTGCTCGTCCTCCAGGCCGTCGGTGCGCGGGGCCCCGGCGTAGGCCGGGGTGATCTGGACGAGGGCGGCGACCCGCCCTGGGTTCTCGAGCGCCCAGGCGAGGGCGGTGGCGGCGCCCATCGAGCTCCCGACGAGCACCGGGCGCTCGATGCCGAAGTGCGTCAGCACGGCCTCGAGGTCGCCGACCAGGTCGTCGTACTGGTAGGCCGAGGCCTCGGGGGCGGGTTCCGACTCGCCGTGGCCGCGAGCGTCGTAGGCGATGAGCCGGTAGCCCCGACGGACCAGGTGGTTCGAGCCCTGGACCACGTTTCGCCGGGTGGCCGAGAGACCGTGGAGGAGCACGAGTGGACGTCCGGGCGGACGTCCCGCCGCCTCCTCGCCCCGGAGGGTCAGGCGATCGCCGCCCGGGAGGGCGCGGACGACCTCGAACTCGCGCACGGTGATGGGCTGATCTTGCACTAGGGGCCGATCTGGCCTCGCGAACCGATAACTTGTGTCAACAAGGGTTTCCCGCCCTGGGCGCGAAAACACGGAGCAATGGCAATTCGCGACACATGGCACCGCGCGCTGGTCTACTTCGGCCTCGCCGAGGAGGAGGAGCCGCGCTACGAGGCCGTGCCCGAGCCCGAGCCGGAGCCCGAAGCCGAGATCGAGGGCCGCTACCGCGACCGCCCGAACGTCCGCCGGCTCCAGCGTCGCCGGGCGCGTGACGACTTCGACGACATCTTCCCCGACGAGCCCCGGCGCTCGCGCGAGACCCGCGTGCTGCGCTCGGTGGGCGGGAACGGGCGCTCGGGCGGGGAGATCCAGGTCCACCTGGTGATCCCCAAGAGCTTCAACGACGCCCAGCAGATCGCCGACCAGTTCAAGGAGTCGATCCCGGTGATCCTGAACCTCCAGGGGACGGACACCGACCTCTCCAAGCGGCTGATCGACTTCTCCTCGGGGCTGACCTACGCGCTCGACGGCGGGATGCAGCGGATCGCCGACAAGGTCTTCCTGCTCACCCCGCAGAACGTCGAGGTCTCGGCCGAGGAGCGCGCGCGGCTGATCGAGAAGGGCTTCTTCAACCAAAGCTAAGCTGGTCCGCCCATGAGGCTCGGCCTGATCGGGGCGGGGAACATGGCCTCGGCGCTCGCCCGCGGGCTCGCCGAGCCGATCCTGGTCTCCGACGCCGTGCCCGGCAAGGCGGAGGCGCTCGCCGAGGAGGTCGGCGGGCGCGCGCTGCCGTCGAACGCCGAGGTCGCCGACGGCGCCGACGTGGTGGTCCTCTGCCACAAGCCGCCACAGCTCGCGGAGGTCGCGGCCGAGGTCGCCCCGCGGGCCCAGGCCGTGGCCTCGATCCTGGCCGCCACCCCGCTGGCCGAGCTCGAGGGCGCCTACCCGGAGCGCCCGGTCTACCGCTTCCTGCCCAACCTGCCGGCCGAGGTCCGGCGCGGCGTGCTCTGCTACGCGCCGGGCAGCCGCGCGGCGGATGGGCCGGAGCGCGAGCTGCTCGAGCTGCTCGGGCGCGTCGGGACGATCGTCCCGCTCGCCGAGCCCCTGATCGAGCCGGCGATGGCCCTGATGAGCTCGGGGCCCGCGTTCCTCGCCCGCGTGGTCGAGGTCATGGCCGAGGCCGGCGCAAGGCACGGGCTTCCCCGCGACGAGGCTCGCCGGCTCGTGGTCGAGACGATGGCCGGCACCGCCGCCTACCTCAGGGCCCGCGGCCATGACGCCGAGGGCCTGATCGCCCGCGTGGCCACGCCGGGGGGCGTGACCGAGCGCGGGCTGGCCGCGATGGACCTCGCCGAGCCGTTCGGGGCCGCCATCGACGCGGTGGTGGAGGCCGCGCGGCGATGACCCTGCCGGCGATCTCGCGCATCGACGTCTCCCACTACCTGTACACGCTGCTGATCGTGTACTTCGTCCTGATCTTCATCCGGGTGCTCATGAGCTGGATTCCGCGCGTCCCGTACTGGCGCCCGCTCGACCTCTTCCTGACCTTCGTCCGCGACGTGACCGACCCCTACCTCGGGCTCTTCCGGCGCTTCATCCCACCGCTGCGCGTCGGTCCCGGCGCCCTCGATCTGAGCCCGATCATCGCGATCGCCGTGCTCTGGTTCGTGGGAAGCCTGGTCGTCACCGCCGTACACGGTTAGCGGCTATGGACGCGACGGCGGCGGGGTGGGCGCGGGCGGTCGCCACCGTCGGCGTCGTGGTGGCCGTCGACCAAGGGAGCAAGCAGCTCGTCCTGCACTCGCTCTCGCCCGGCGAGCGGGTCAACGTGTTCTACGGGCTCGACCTGACCCGCACGACCAACACCGGCGTCGCCTTTGGCGCCCTGCGCGGCGCCGGGCTCGTGGTCGGAGCGCTGATCGCACTGGCCCTGGTCCTGCTGATCGGCTACTTCGCCGTCCACGCCACCATGCCGCGGCTGTGGCTGCCGGTCGGGATGCTGGTCGGGGGGGCGCTCGGAAACCTGATCGACCGGGCGCGCGTCGGGGCGGTCGTCGACTTCATCGACCCGATCGCCTGGCCCGCGTTCAACCTCGCCGACGCGTCGATCGTCGTCGGGGTGCTCGCCCTGCTCTACGTGGTCGAGGGGAGCGGCAGCCGCGGAGCGCGGCGGTGAGCGGGGAGATCGAGCTGCGCGCTGGCCCGGGCGAGGCCGGCTCCCGGCTCGACGCGGCGCTGGCCCGCCACCCCGCCGTGTCCTCGCGCACCGAGGCCGAGCGCCTGATCGACGCCGGCGCGGTGACCGTCGACGGGGAGCGCCGGCCGAAGCGGCACCGGCTGGCAGCCGGGGAGCTGGTGCGGGTGGAGCCTCGCGGGGAGCCGGCGGACGCGCCCGCCCCACCGCCGATCAGGGTCGTGTTCGAGGACGAGCACCTGCTGGTGCTCGACAAGCCGGCCGGGGTCGTGGTCCACCCGTCGGCCGCCCACCCTCGTGGCACCCTCGCCCAGGCCCTCGCCGGCCGGGCGGCCGGAGGGCCGAGCCCGGAGCGGGCCGGGATCGTGCACCGCCTCGATCGGGACACGTCCGGCCTCTTGGTGGTCGCGAAGAGCGAGGACGCCTACCGGGCGCTGCGCCGGATGATCGACCGCCGTGAGCTGCGGCGCGAGTACCTCGCCCTGGTCGCCGGTCACCCCGACGCCGAGTCCGGGACGATCGACGCCCCGATCGGGCGCGACCGTGGACGGCGCACGCTGGTCTCGACTCGTACCGACCGGGCCCGGAGGGCGGTGACCCACTTCGAGACGCTCGAGCGGCTGCCCCGCACCTCGCTGCTGCGCGTGGTGCTCGAGACCGGGCGCACGCACCAGATCCGGGCCCACATGGCGGCCATCGACCACCCGATCTGCGGCGACCGCCGCTACGGCGGCGGCCCCTGCGGCGAGCGGATCGGGCTCCGGCGCCAATTCCTCCACGCCGAGCGGCTGATGTTTAGGCATCCGACGACCGGGGAAGATCTCGCCTGCGAGTCCAAACCACCCGCGGATCTGCGTCGCTCAATCGACGCAGCAAAGCGGGAGCCAGTCTCCGGAGGGCCAGACGGAGGCTGAAATAGTCAACGAGGCGGCCTTCGGGCCGCCTCGTTTGCTTCCGGAAGCAGAGAACGAGGCGGTTCGGTGACCGCCTCGTCCTCTGCTGCCGCCGGGCCGAACCACCGGAGGTAGGGAAGGGAGGGCCGGCCCGTACCCTCAAAACGGCGGCCACAGGTGGGAAATTGCGGTGTCGGGCGAAATTCGCCCCCTGCCCTATCCTTCGCGGCCGAACGGCAAGCGACCCGCCGCGTCGACGCGTGGCCCTGCCCGGCCTGGCTGGCCGGGTCCGCGCGGCGGCCGGTGGAGAACGAACACGAGCAAAAGGGAGCACGACTTGGCTAGACGCGTCACGATCAAGGAGCTGCTCGAGGCGGGCGTCCACTTCGGCCATCAGACGCGCCGATGGAACCCCAAGATGCGCCGCTACATCTACGGCGAGCGCGGCGGCATCCACATCATCGACCTCCAGAAGACCGAGCGGCTACTCGCGGAGGCCCAGGACTTCGTCGGTGAGGTCGCCGGAAGGGGGGGCACCATCCTCTTCGTGGGCACGAAGAAGCAGGCTCGGGACACGATCGACGAGGCCGCCCGGCGCTGCCGGATGCCCTACGTCAACCAGCGCTGGCTCGGCGGCCTGCTGACCAACTTCCAGACGATCTCCAAGCGAATCAACCGCCTTCACGAGCTCACCGACTGGACCGAGAACGGGACGCTCGAGCTGCTCCCGGTCCGCGAGCGGCTGGCCGCGGAAGCCGAGCGTGACAAGCTCGAGATCAACCTCGGTGGGGTCCGCGACATGGAGCGGCTCCCGGACGCGGTCTTCGTGATCGACCTAAAGACCGAGGCGATCGCGGTGCGCGAGGCCGACCGGCTCGGCATACCGCTGATCGGCCTGGTCGACAGCAACTGCGATCCCGACCCGGTCGACTACGTGATCCCGGGCAACGACGACGCCATCCGCTCGTGCCGGCTGGTGATCGAGGCCCTGGCCGCCGAGATCCAGGAGCGCGCGGCGCGGTTCCGGGCCGAGGAGGAGCAGGCCCGGATCGAGCGGGAGGAGGCCGAGGAGCGCGCGCGCCGCGAGGCCGAGGAGCGCGCCCAGCTCGAGGAGGAGGCCCGACGCGAAGCCGAGGAACGCGCCCGCCGCGAGGCCCTCGAAGCCGGCTACTCGCCCGACGAGCCGGCCACTCCGGAGCCGGCCGAGGTCGCTCCCCGGGAGCGGCGCACCTTCGAGCCCGACGACGAGAGCTGAGGTGGGAGTGGCCGTGTCGGCGCAAGACGTGAAGGCCCTGCGCGACCGCACGGGCGCGGGGATGATGGACTGCAAGACGGCGCTCGAGGAGTCGGGTGGCGACGTCGAGAAGGCGATCGAGATCCTCCGGGTCCGCGGGCAGGCCAAGGCCGCCCGCCGGGGCGAGCGGACCGCGTCGGAGGGGATCGTCGCGAGCTACGTCCACGCGACGGGCAAGATCGGCGTGCTCGTCGAGGTCGACTGCGAGACCGACTTCGTCGCCCGGAACGACCAGTTCCAGGCCTTCGCCCGCGAAGTCGCCCTCCACGTGGCGGCGACCGCCCCCCTGTACGTCTCGGAGGACGAGGTGCCCGACGACGTGCGCGCCGAGGAGCTGCGGATCTTCAGGGAGCAGGCGGCGGCCGACGGCAAGCCGGAGCAGGTCCAGCAGCGGATCGCCGAGGGGCGCATGGGCAAGTGGCTCGACGAGGTGGTGCTGTTGCGCCAGCCGCACGTGAACGCGGACAAGCACGAGGGCAGGACGATCGAGGAGCTCCGGGCCGAGCTCGCCGCGGCCACCGGCGAGAACGTGGTGATCCGGCGCTTCGCCCGCTTCGCTGTCGGCGAGGAGTAGCGGCCCGGTGGCGCACGCCTCCTCGCGCAACGGCCACCCCGCGTTTCGCCGGGTCCTCCTCAAGCTCTCGGGCGAGGCCCTGCTCGGCGACCTCGAGTACGGGGCCGACCCGGGACGGATCGCGGCCATCGCCAAGGCGGTCAAGGGAGTTGCCGATCGCGGGGTGGAGGTGGCCATCGTCGTCGGCGGCGGCAACATCTACCGCGGCCTGGCCGGGACCGCGGCCGGGATGGACCGAGCGACCGGCGACTACATGGGCATGCTGGCCACCGTCCTGAACGCGCTCGCCCTGCAGGACGCGCTCGAGACCCTCGGAGCGGTGACCCGCGTCCAGTCGGCGATCACGATCTCCGAGGTCGCCGAGCCCTACATCCGCCGGCGCGCGATCCGCCACCTCGAGCGCGGCCGCATCGTGATCTTCGCCGCCGGCACCGGCAACCCGTTCTTCACAACCGACACCGCGGCCGCCCTCCGCGCGCTCGAGATCCACGCCGAGGCGATCCTGATGGCGAAGAACAACGTGGAGGGCGTCTACGACGCCGATCCCCGGGAGCGGCCCGACGCGCGCCTGATCGACGAGATCACCCACCGGGAGGCGATCGAGCGGCGGCTCCAGGTGATGGACTCGACGGCCCTCTCGCTCTGCATGGACAACTCGCTCCCGATCTACGTCTTCAACATGCAGGACGAGCGGAACATCGAGCGGATAGTGTCGGGCGAGCGGGTCGGCACCGTGGTCTCCACATGAGCGACGGCATCATCCAGGACTTCCTCAGCGAGGCCGGCGCGCGGATGAAGAAGTCGGTCGAGGCCACCCGCTCGGAGCTCGCCACCGTGCGGACCGGGCGCGCGTCGCCGCACCTCCTCGACCGCATCGAGGTCGACTACTACGGCGCGCGCACGCCGCTGCGCCAGCTCGCGCAGATCGCCGCCCCCGAGGCCCGCCTGCTGATGATCACCCCCTACGACAAGAACTCGATCAAGCAGATCGAGAAGTCGATCCTCGAGTCGGACGTGGGCCTCACCCCGTCGAACGACGGCCAGGTCATCCGCCTCCAGATCCCGGAGTTGACCGAGGAGCGGCGGCGCCAGCTCGTGAAGGTGGTCCACGGCATCGCCGAGCAGGGACGCGTCGGGGTCCGCAACATCAGGCGCGAGGTGATGCACGACCTGCGGGAGCTGAAGTCCGAGGGCGAGGTCGGCTCGGACGACGAGCACCGGGCGGAGAGCGAGCTCCAGAAAGTGACCGACGCCCGGATCGGCGAGATCGACAAGCTCCTCGCCGCCAAGGAAGAAGAGATCCTCCAGGTGTGACCGACGAGCTCCGGGCGGGTCCCCGGTACGTTGCGATCATCACCGATGGCAACGGGCGCTGGGCCAAGCGGCGCGGGCTGCCGGTGATCGAGGGTCACCGGGCCGGCGCCGACGTCGTCAAGGAGCGGCTGCGAGACGCGGCCGAGTTCGGGATCGACGAGCTCACCGTCTTCTCGTTCTCGACGGAGAACTGGAGCCGCCCGCGCGACGAGGTGGATGGGTTGATGGCGATGTTCGCCGAGCGGATCGACCGAGAGACCCCGGAGCTGCACGAGGAGGGGGTCCGGATGCGGTTCATCGGGCGCCGGGAGGGAGTCTCGCCCGAGCTCATGGAGCGCATGGAATGGGCGGAGGCGGTGACCGGCCAGAACGAGCGGATCACGCTGTTCGTGGCCTTCAACTACGGCGGCAGGGCGGAGATCGTGGACGCGGCCCGGAGCTTCTCCGGCGGGACCGAGGAGGAGTTCCGCCGCCATCTCTACGCGCCGGAGATGCACGATCCCGACCTGCTGATCCGCACCAGCGGCGAGCGGCGCATCTCCAACTACCTCCTCTGGCAGCTCGCCTACTCCGAGCTGGTCTTTCGGAGGGAGCTCTGGCCCGACTTCACGCGGCAGGCGTTCGCCGAGTCGCTCGAGGAGTACGAGGCCCGCCGCCGCCGCTTCGGAGCGCGGGTCTAGGACCATGGCGCCCGCCCGGACGGAGCGGCCGAGGGCCCGCCGGCCGCGGACCGCTGCCCGGAGCCGGCGGCGGCAGGCGAGCGACCTGCTCGCGCGCGTCCTGATCGCGATCCCCGCGATCGTCTTCGCGATCGTCATCGTCGAGCAGGGGGGGCTCGTGTTCGCCCTCGGGCTCGTGCTCCTCGCGATCCTGGCGCTGGGCGAGCTCTACACCTTGATGGTGCGCGTGCGGCCGGTGAACCTCGCCGGCTTCCTAACCGTGGCCGGCATGGTGTTCGCCGCCACCTACGGCCAGCCCCTTCAGGTCCTGATGGTGCTGGCCGCCGCCTTCCCGCTGGTGTTCTGCCTCTCGTTCCTGCGGCCCCGCCGCCCGAACGTCTCCTGGGCGATGGCGGCGACCTTCTTCGGGATCCTCTGGATCGGCCTCCCGCTGGTCCACGCCGTCCTGCTGCGGGACCTTCGCCACGGCGACGGCCTGGTGATCGACGTGCTGATCGGCACCTTCGCCGGGGACACCGCGGCCTACTTCGGGGGGCGCATCTGGGGCCGCCGGCAGCTGGCGCCGCGGATCTCGCCCGGCAAGACGGTGGAGGGGCTCGTGGCCGGGATCGCCGCCGGCACGCTCGCCTTCTGGCTCGCGGGGCTCTACCAGGATTGGCTCTCGGGGGCGCACGCGCTCGTGATCGGCGCACTGGTGGCGCTCGCCGCGCCGGCTGGCGACCTGTTCGAGTCGCTGATCAAGCGCGACCTCGAGGTCAAGGACACCGGGCGCCTGTTCGGCCCGCACGGCGGCGTGCTCGACCGCATCGACGCCGTCCTCTTCACGCTCGTGGTCGGCTACTACGCGGTGAGGGCGCTCGGCTACGGGTAGCTGGATGCTGGTTTCCGGTTGCTGGGAGCCCCAGGTCGCCAAGATCGCGCGGGCCCGGTAACAGCAATAGCAACCAGCAACTAGTACTGGGAGCCCTGCCCAAACATCTCGCCGATCCGCGAGGCCAGGTGCAGGTCGCCCTCGAGCTCGAAGCGACCGCCCCAGAGGAGCTCTTGGATCGTGATCTCCTCGGCGAGCAGCCGCGCGAAGTCGGGAATCGAGAAGCGGAGGGTCAGGGCCGGCTGTGGGCTGCCGCCGGGGATGGCGCTCGCCCGGTCGCCGTCCACCCGGATCGTCCAGCGGTCGGGCGGGCGCGCGCCGTCGGTGTGGTGGCGCAGCTCGTAGACGATGTCGCCCTCGAACCCGAACGCGAAGCGCGGGTCGAACTGGCGCGCCATGCCGGTGAAGATCGCCCGCTGGGCCAGCTGGCTGCCGAAGCGGCGCTCGAGCTTCGCGTCCGAGGCCCCGCGGACCAGCCTTGCGACCGCCCCCTGCCCCTGGCGCCGCAGCCGCTCGCGCGCGTCCTCGGCGGCCTCCGCGGCCCGTCCCCGAAGGGTCAGCGCGCGCCGGCGTGAACGGCGCGCGCGCTCGATGTCCGCCTGTTCGTCGATCAGGTAGCCCGGCGCGGCCTCGCGCGCGGGCCGGCGCCGGGCGAGTGCGGCCTGGACCGCGGGAGCCAGGCGCTCCGCCTTCTCGCGCTCGCGCTCCTCGCGCCCCTCGGCGAACCGGGGCACGACCTCGGCGCCGAACAGCTCGATGGACTCACAGATGTGCTCGTGCCGGTTGCGGCCGGCCTGGAGGACGAAGATGACCTGGTCCACCCCCACCGACTCGTAGCGCCGGCAGAGGTCGGCGATCTGGTCGGGGGTGCCGATCGCCCCGCGCAGCGAGCCGATCCCCTGCTGCACGAGCTTGACCGCGAGCGGCGCCGCGTCGGCGGTGATCACCTCGCGGGCGAAGCCCTTCTCGCCGCGGTTTCGCTCGAACTCCTGCCAGACGTTGGTGCGCCCGGGCTGGTGCTGGCCCATGCCGTAGTAGTGCGCGAGCGAGTATCCGAAGAAGTGGGCGCCGTCGATCCCGCGATCGATCGCGGTCTGCTCGTCCTCGTGGCACATCATCGGCAGCACCACCGCCACGTTCGGGTCGACGGCGAAGCCCGCGGGCACGCACTCCTCCGACTCGATCAGCCGGTAGTACTCGCGCACCCACTTGCCGGCGTCCTCGGGCTCGACGAACGAGAACGACAGCGCCCCCAGCCCCTTCCGGGCCGCGAAGTGGATGGTCTCCCGGCGGCTACACGCGACCCACAGCGGCGGGTGGGGCCACTGGAGCGGCTTCGGAACCACGTTGCGGGGCGGCATCTGGAAGTACTCGGAGTCCCACCCGGCGAACGGCTCCTCCACGAACATCCGGGTGATCGCCTCCATGGCGTCCTCCCACATCCCGCGTTTCTCCCCGCGCGGGACGAGGAAGCCCCCGAGCTCCGCGGCCGAGCTCGACTCGCCGGTGCCGAACTCGACCCGCCCGTCGGAGATCAAATCCAGAGTGGCCACACGCTCGGCGACCCGCGCCGGGTGGTTCACCGAGGGCGGGATGTGGACGATCCCGTGCCCGAGCCGGATTCGCTCGGTCCGAGCCGCCGCCGCGGCCAGGAACACCTCCGGGGCCGAGGAGTGGGAGTACTCCTCGAGGAAGTGGTGCTCGACCTCCCAGACGCAGTCGAACCCGGCCCGCTCGGCCAGCTCGACCTGCTCGAGAGCGTCCCGCAGCAGCCGGTGCTCTGAGCGCTCCTCGACCCAGGGGCGGGGATTCTGGTGCTCGTAGAAGAGGCCGAAGCGCATCGCTCTAGGTTCCTGGCCGCGCGGCCAGGATCGTACTGTGGTCCCCTAACCGCCGCCTCCTAGACTCAGACCGGTGCGACGGATCGTGATCGTAGGGTCCACCGGGTCGATCGGGACCCAGGCGCTCGAGGTCGTGGCCGCGAGCGACGAGCTCGAGGTCGTCGCGCTCGCCGCCCGCGGCAGCGCCGAGCAGCTCGTCGAGCAGGCAGCGCGCCACGGGGTGCGGCGGATCGGCCTGGCCGACGAGCACGCCGCGGCCCGGGCGGCGGAGCACTTCGCGGACGGCGAGGTGCTGGCCGGGACCGAGGGCCTCGTGGCGCTGATCACCGGCGCGCCCTGCGACCTCGTGCTGAACGCGCTCGTCGGCTCGGCCGGGCTCGTCCCCACGGTCGCCGCCCTCGGCGAGGGGATCGACCTGGCGCTGGCAAACAAGGAGAGCCTGGTCGTCGGCGGCGAGCTCGTCACCGCTTTGAGCGACGCCACCGGGGGGCGGATCCTTCCGGTCGACTCCGAGCACTCGGCGCTGTTCCAGCTGCTGGCCTCCGAGCGTCCGGGGACCGTCGACCGGCTCGTGCTCACCGCCTCGGGCGGCCCGTTCCGCGGCCGCCGGGCCGAGGAGCTCGAGACCGTGACCCGAGAGCAGGCGCTCGCCCACCCCACCTGGGACATGGGCGGGAAGATCACCATCGACTCCGCGACGCTGATGAACAAGGGGCTCGAGCTGATCGAGGCCCACCACCTGTTCGGCCTGCCCTACGACCGGATCGACGTGATCGTCCACCCACAGTCGATCGTCCACGCCCTCGTCCACCTGAACGACGGAGCCTCGCTCGCCCACCTCGGATATCCCGACATGCGGGTCCCCATCTCCTACGCCCTCCACTACCCCGACCGCGCCGACGTGCCGGTGGAGACGCTCGACCTCGCCGCGGTCGGCGAGCTCAGCTTCGAGCAGCCCGACGAGGAGACCTTCGCCTGCCTGCGGCTCGCGCGCCAGGCCGCGGCGGCCGGAGGGAGCGCTCCGTGCGTGCTGAACGCCGCCAACGAGGTCGCGGTGCACGCCTTCCTCCGGGGCGAGCTCGGCTTCGCCGACATCCCCCGGGTGATCGAGCGCGCGCTCGACGAGCTGCCCGCCGCTCCCATCCGCCACTTCGAGGACCTCTACCGCGCTGACGCCGACGCACGCGAGCGGGCCCGCGAGCTGGTCGCCGGGGTGCCCCGGTGAGCTGGCTGCTCGCGTTCGCGGGCTTCGCGCTGCTGATCATCCTCCACGAGCTCGGCCACTTCAGCGCGGCCAAGGCGGTCGGGATGCGAGTCGAGCGCTTCTCGCTGTTCTTCCCGCCCACGCTGCTGAGGAAGAAGGTGGGCGAGACCGAGTACGCGATCGGCGCGATCCCCGCCGGCGGCTACGTGAAGATCAGCGGTATGAACCCGGACGAGAGCCTTCCGGACGAGGTTCGGACCCGCGCCTACTACGCGCAGCCGGTCTGGAAGCGGATCGTGGTGATCGCCGCAGGCCCGGCGGTCAACCTCGTGCTCGCGTTCGCGCTGCTCATCGTCTTCTTCTGGCTGATCGGTCCAGAGACCGTGAGTGGGCGCGTCGGGGTGATCGACCGCGGCTACCCCGCGGCCCGGGTGCTGCGACACGGCGACCGCCTCCTGGCCGTGGACGGACAGCGCGGCGCGCCGGCCAAGCTCTCGAGGCTGATCGCGAGCCACCACTGCGCGCGGCAGCCCCCGGTGCAGGGCTGCCAGGCGGCTCGCCCGGCGACCCTGCTCGTGCAGCGCGGCGACCAGCGGCTGACCCTGCGGGTCAGGCCGATCTACGACGCCCAGAACCGGCGCACCCGGCTCGGGTTCTCGTACGCGCCCGGAGCGCGCGAGCCGATGCCCTTCGGCCAGGCGGTGAGCGTGGCCGGGGACCGCTTCTGGTTCATCACCAAGGCCACGGTCAGCCTGCCGGCCCGGCTGTTCAACCCCCAGAAGCGCAAGGAGATCACCGGGGTGGTCGGCTCGTACGAGGTCACGCGCCAGACGATCCTGAACGACACTGCGCAGGTCGTCGGGATCCTCGCCATCATCTCGCTCTCGCTGGCCATCGTGAACCTGTTCCCCTTCCTCCCGCTCGACGGCGGCCACATCTTCTGGGCGCTCGTCGAGAAGGTTCGCCGGCGGCCGGTGCCGTTCAGCGTCATGGAGCGCGCCGGGGTCGTCGGGTTCATGCTCGTGATCGGTCTCTTCCTGATCGGCCTCACGAACGACATCAACCGCCTGACCGGTCAGGGGTTCAACGTCCGCTAGGGCTCGGATAGGCTGGCCCGCCGAGACCCGGAGGAGAAGATGGAGACGACGACCGCCCCCGCACGAAGCACCGAACGCCCGCCCGCCCTCGACGCCGCCACCATGTGCGAGGCGTTCCAGATCACCGCGAGCGCCCACCCGGACCGCCCTGCCCTTCGGCTGAAGGGGGACGAGGCCTCCTACACCTGGGCGGAATACGCCGAGCACGTGCGCCGGGTGGCGGCCGGGCTCGCCGCCCTCGGGGTGAAGAAGGGGGAGACGGTCGCGTTGATGCTCGTCAACCGCCCGGAGTTCCACGTCGCGGACGCCGGCGCGATGCATCTCGGCGCGGTCGGCTACTCCATCTACAACACGTACATCCCGGAGCAGATCGAGTTCCTGGTCCGCGACGCGAGGAACCGGGTGCTGATCACCGAGCAGCCTTTCCTCGAGCGGGTCCTTGCGGTGCGCGACTCGGTCGACACCCTCGAGCACGTCGTGGTCGTGGACGGGGAGGGGGGCGACGGCGTTCTCACGCTGGACGAGCTCGAGCGGTTGGGCGACGAGGGCTTCGACTTCGACGCGGCCTGGAAGGCCGTCACCCCCGACGACCTGCTGACCCTCATCTACACCTCCGGCACCACCGGGCCGCCCAAGGGCGTGCAGCTCACCCACGGCAACTTGACCGAGACCGTCCGGTCCTACGACCGGATCGCCGGCTTCCCGCACGGCGGAAAGGTCGTCTCCTACCTGCCCATGGCGCACATCGCCGAGCGCAACGTGAGCCACTATCTGCCGATGATGCTCGGCTTCACCGTCACCTGCTGCCCGAACCCACGTGAGGTGATCGCCTATCTCCCCGAGGTTCGCCCGAGCTGGTTCTTCGCCGTGCCCCGGATCTGGGAGAAGCTGAAGGCCGGGCTCGAGTCGATGCTGGAGGGCGTCGACGACGAGGACCAGAAGGCGCGCATCAAGCGGGCGCTCGACGTCTCGCTGAGGCGGGTGCGCGCCATCCAGGCCGGCGAGGAGGTCCCGGACGAGCTCGAGCGGGAGTGGGAGCGCGCCGAGCGGGAGGTGCTCGCGACCGTGCGCGCGATGCTCGGGCTCGACGAGATCGAGGCATGCAACGCCGGCGCGGCGCCGACCCCACCCGAGGTCATCGAGTTCTTCCATGCGCTCGGGGTGCCGCTGGCCGAGCTGTGGGGGATGTCGGAGACCACCGGCGCGGGCACGTGCAACCCACCCGAGCGGATCAAGATCGGGACGGTCGGCCCGCCCGGGCCCGGTATCGAGGTCAAGCTGGCCGACGACGGCGAGGTGCTGATCAGGGGGCCGGTTGTCATGGTCGGCTACCGGGGCCAGCCCGAGAAGACGCGCGAGACCTTCACCGAGGACGGCTTCCTCAAGACCGGCGACATCGGCGAGCTCGACGAGGACGGCTACCTCCGGATCGTCGACCGGAAGAAGGAGCTGATCATCAGCGCCGCCGGCAAGAACATGTCGCCGGCCAACATCGAGTCGAAGCTGAAGGCCGCCGGCCCGCTGATCGGCCAGGCGATCGCGATCGGCGACCGCCGGCCCTACAACGTCGCCCTGATCACGCTCGACCCGGACGCCATCCCGCACTTCTGCCGGGAGCGCGGGATCGAGGACTGCTCGCCCGAGGCGCTGTCCGAGAACCCCGAGGTCATCGGTGCCGTCGAGTCGGAGGTGGCCCGCGCCAACGAGCAGCTCTCCCGGCCCGAGCAGATCAGGAGATTCCGGATCCTGCCAACCGACTGGGAGCCGGGTGGCGACGAGCTCACGCCCACGATGAAGCTGAAGCGGAAGCCGATCGCCGACAAGTACGCGGACGAGATCGAGGCGTTGTACTCGTCGTAGGCGCGCCCCCGGGGTGCGGGACCTCGGTTCCGGCCTGGTCGCCCCGGGAACGTGAACAAGCCTGCACGCTAACCCGGCATTTGGACCTGTGCACGGTTATGCAGGCGCGCACGTCGGTGCCCGCTGGGCGCGGGCGGAGGGTTCTCCCCGGCATCGCGCGCGCCGCGGTCGTTACCCTTGACGCCGTGGCCTCCAAGCGGCAGATAACGGTCGGGGGCGTGCCGATCGGCGGTGGCGCGCCGGTCGCGGTCCAGTCGATGACGAAGACCGAGACCGCCGACGTGGCGGCCACGCTGCGGCAGATCGAGGCGATCGCCGAGGCCGGCGGGGACCTGGTGCGCTGCGCCGTGCCCCGGGACAAGGACGTCGAGGCCCTCCGCACGATCGTCGCCGAGT
>DASQXU010000137.1:0-4251 GCA_035639555.1 Thermoleophilaceae bacterium | reverse complement strand
ACCCGCGCGCCGCGACCAAGGTCGATTTCCACAAGGACGACCGAGCGGCCCTGCTCGTCATCGGAGATGGCGACGACCACACGGTCCCGGCGTCCGTCTCGAAGGAGGCCGCCGAGCGGCTCGGCAGGTCCAAGGCCGTCGTCGACTACAAGGAGTTTCCCGGGCGGCCGCACTTCCCGGCGGGGGTGCCAGGCTGGGAAGACCTCGCCGATTACGCACTCGGGTGGGCACTCGCAACGTGACGCAAACGACCACCTAGCCGAGGTCCTTGACGAAACGGCCGATCCGTGGATCGTGGCCGTAGCCAGCCCGCCGCCAGACGGCGGCGGCGCGCGCGTCCTCCGACACGACGAGCGCGGTGACGCGTCGCGCTCCGGCGGCGCGTAGGCGCTCCTCGCCCGCCGCGATCAGCTGTACGCCTATCGCCCGGCCGCGGTGCGCCGGGTCGACTGCGAGTCGGTACATGTTGCCACGCCAGCCGTCGAAGGCGGCGATCAGAGAGCCGACCACGCGGCCCCCGAGCTCGGCCACGAGCAGCGCCTCCGGGTCGCGCGCAAGGAGGGCTCGTACGGCGGCCGGATCGTCGGTCGCGCCGGCCACAGCGTCGGCGTTACGCCACAGCTCGAGGATGGCGGTTACCTCTCGAAGCGTCGCACGGCGTACGACCACAGAGGACCGATCGGCTGATGGCATGCACCGCGTTCTGACAGCTCGTCCCCGCGGTCGCAAGGCCGGCTCACGCTTAGCGCGCGCCGTCTCGGGTAACTCCTGCCGCTCGGGAACACCGATGCTCCAAGCGAACGTCGCAGACGGCGTCCACCGAGTCGAAGACGCCTACACCAACTGGTACCTCCTCGAAGAGGACGGTCAGCTCACGGTCATCGATTGCGGGGTGCGTGCTTCCTGGCAGTCGCTCGAGGACGCGCTGAAGGCGCTCAGCCGCAGCAAGGACCAGATCACGGCCATCGTGTTGACGCACGCGCACTTCGACCACATCGGCTTCGCGGAGAGAGGGCGGCGGGAGTTGGGGGTTCCGGTGTGGGTGCACGAGAACGACGTCCCGCTCACCCGTCATCCGATGCAATACGCCCACGAGCGCTCGCGCGCCTATTACTTCACGACTCAGGTCAAGGCGATGCCGATCTTCGCGGAGCTCGTGAGGAGCGGGGCCCTTTTCCCGATGCCGATTGCGGCCGTCTCCCGATACGAGGGCGGCACGCTTCCGGTGCCCGGCTCACCGCATGTGGTGTTCACGCCGGGGCACACGATGGGGCACTGCTCACTCCACCTGCCGGATCGCGACGCGGTGATCGCCGGCGACGCGCTCGTGACGCTCGACCCGTACCGCGGAACCACCGGCCCGCAGATCGTCTCGGGCGCCGCCACCGCCGACAGCGCCCGCAACCTGCGCTCGCTCGACGCCCTCCTCGAGACCCGCGCCCGAACGCTGCTCTGCGGGCACGGCGAGCCCTGGCGCGACGGAGCCGAATCGGCCGTGGCCCGGGCGCGCCAGGCCGGGCCCTCCTAGGGCGGATCCCATCGACTCGGCACCTGAGTGCGTCAGCATGGCCCCATGCCGCCCGACACCGTCGAGCTCGTCTCGAAGCTGGTCGCGATCGACTCGGTGAACCCGTCGCTCGTGCCCGGAGGCGCAGGCGAGCGGGAGATCGCGGCGTTCGTGACCGAGTGGGCGCGAGACGCCGGCCTGCGGGCGGACGTGCTGGAAGGGACGCCCGGCCGGCCGAGCGTGCTCGTGCGCGCCCCCGGCGCCGGGGGCGGCCGCACCCTGCTCCTGTGCGGCCACTGCGACACCGTGACGGTCGAAGGGATGCGGGAGCCCCACACCCCACGCGTCGACGGCGACCGGCTCTACGGGCGTGGCGCCTACGACATGAAGGCTGGGCTCGCCGCGGCGCTTGTCGCCTGCCGCGAGGCCGCGACGCGCGGGCTCGCAGGCGACGTGATCGTCGCCGCCGTGGCCGACGAGGAGCATGCGAGCCTCGGAATCCAAGAGGTCCTCGGCGTGGTAAGCGCCGACGCGGCGATCGTCACCGAGCCCACCGAGCTGGAGCTCGTGGTAGCGCACAAGGGCTTTGTCTGGTTCGAGGTCGAGGTCACGGGCCGGTCCGCGCACGGCTCTCGGCCGCACCTCGGTTTGGACGCGATCGTGAAGATCGGTCCGATCCTGACCGCGATCGGGGGCCTGGACGCCCAGCTCGAGGCACGGACGCATCCCCTGCTCGGGCGCCCCTCAGTCCACGCGTCGGTCATCCGAGGCGGTGAGGAGCTCTCGAGCTACCCGGCCCGCTGCATGGTCCAGCTCGAGCGACGCACGCTGCCCGGCGAGACCGCCGCGGACGTCGAGGCCGAGCTCGGCTCCCTGCTCGACGCCTGCCGGGCGGCCGACCCCGAGCTGGTGGCGGCGCAGCGGACACTGCTGGTGCGCGAGCCCTTCGAGGTCGCGGAGGACGCCGAGATCGTCGGGCTCGTCCGCGACGCGGTGGCGGCTTCGCTCGAGGTGCCGCCGAAGATCGGCGGTGCTAGCTACTGGGCCGACGCCGCCTTCATCGCGGCCGCCGGCATCCCGACGGTCATGCTCGGGCCGGGCGGTGACGGTGCCCACGCCGCCGAGGAGTGGGTCAGCATCTCGGAGACCGAGGCCCTGGCTCGCGCTCTGGTCGCCGTCGCCGAGCGCGTCTGCCGGTGAGGTCGCTCGTCAACCGCGCGGTGCGCCCGAGCGCCCTCGCGGCGCCGTCCGCCGAGGCCCCCCGGTTCCACGCGTCGCTGCCCGGCTACCGACCGACTCCCATGCGCGATATGCCCGCGCTCGCGCTCGAGCTCGGCCTAGGCGCGGTGACCATCAAGGACGAGTCCGAGCGCCTCGGACTCCCGGCGTTCAAGGTACTCGGCGCGTCGTGGGCGGTCGAGCTGGCGCTGCGCGAGCACCCGAGCGCGCACACGCTGGTCGCGGCGAGCTCGGGGAACCACGGCCGCGCCGTCGCTCATGTTGCTGCGCTGCGCGGCCTGCGCTGCCGGGTGTTCCTCCCGGAGCGTTCGTCCACCCCGCGGCGGGAGGCGATCGCAGCCGAGGGCGCAGACGTCGTGGTCGTCGACGGAAGCTACGAGCGAGCGGTCGCGCAGGCGAGCGCGGCGGCGATGCAACCGGGCACGGTCGCGATCGCCGACGTCGGCCGCTCGCCGCCAGCGAGCTGGGTGATCGACGGCTACGCGACCCTCTTCGACGAAGCCGCGAGACAGGGCGCCCACGACCTGATCCTCGTTCCGGTCGGGGTGGGATCGCTCGCGGCCGCGGCGGCGCGGTTCGCCGCGCACACCGGCGCCAAGGTGATCGGCGTCGAGCCCACCACCGCGGCCTGCCTGACAGCCTCCCTGGCCGCCGGCCGGCCGACCCGAGTCCCGACTCCGGGTACAACGATGGCCGGCCTCGACTGCGCCGAGGTCTCGGCCGCCGCCTGGCCGTCGCTGCGCGGCGGCATCCACGGGACGATCACCGTCGGCGACGACGAAGTGGCCACCGCCATGCGCGAGCTCGCCGAGGCCGGGCTCGGCATCGGCGAGTCCGGCGCCGCACCACTCGCCGCGCTCCGAGCGCTCGTCGCCGACCCCGAGTGCGCCACGCTCCGGGAGTCGGTGCTCCTAGGTCCCGACAGCCGGGTGCTGCTCATCGCAACCGAGGGGCCGACGGACCCCGACACCTACCGTCGCGCCGTGGCGTAGGCGAAGCGCTCAGCCTTCGGTGCGCCAGAGCTCGCGGAGCGGTCCCCCCGCCCCGTGGACGGGATCGGCTGCGGGCAGCGGCACAGCCCTGATCTGTGTCAGCACCTCCTCGTGCTCGGTCGGATCGCCGCGGCGGAGGTCCCAGTCCATCCCGTCCGGATAGGCCCCGATTACCAGCAGGTCGTCGCTCGAGCCCGCGTTGCAGTGCCCGGTGCCCGCTGGCAGGACGAGGACGTCGCCGCGCCGCACCTCGAAGCGCCGCCCGCCCGGCCCGCCCAGCACCACGACGACCTGCCCGGCGACGACCCCGAGCACCTCGTGCGCAGTCGAGTGGAAGTGGTGAAAGGGGAAGATCCCGTCGCGCCAGGCGCCGAGCCAGCGGTGGCGAGCGAACAGCGCCTCGCAGCTAACCGCGTCCTGGACCCCCTCGACGTCGTGGTAGACCAGCACCGGCAGCGGTGAGTTCGGGATCCCGCCGTCGTCCTCGAAGCGATGGGTCTCGACGTCCATGCC
>DASQXU010000136.1:0-4604 GCA_035639555.1 Thermoleophilaceae bacterium | reverse complement strand
CGGAGCGGTGAAGGTGATCAGCTTCATGCCGCCTCGCAGACGCGCCCGGCCACCGCCGCGTAGACGGAGGCGATGGCAACGAGGCCGTCGATGTCGAGGCTCTCGCCCTCGGCCCCCGGCAGGCCACTCGAGGTTCCGTAGTTGACGGTGTCGATGCCGTAGCGGGTGAGCGCCGAGGCGTCCGAAAACCAGCGCTCGGCGCCTCGCTCCGGCGCCTCACCGAAC
Organism: Thermoleophilaceae bacterium; assembly: GCA_035639555.1. Taxonomy (GTDB): domain Bacteria; phylum Actinomycetota; class Thermoleophilia; order Solirubrobacterales; family Thermoleophilaceae; genus DASQXU01. The sequence goes on along the minus strand of DASQXU010000136.1, from coordinate 4,379 downwards.
ACCAGCCGGTGCCCGGCGTCGATCGCCTCCACCAGCGGGTGATCCTCGTCGATCTCTGACCCCGGCGCCGTGACGAAGACCTCCGCCTCGATGCCGTGGGCCGGGAAGCGGGCGCGCAGGTCCTCGACCAGCGCTCGAAGCGCGGCGCGGGCCTCCTGCATCGCCATCGTCGGGGGCACGCGCACGTCGACGAAGAGGTCGCAGCGGTCCGGGGTGCGGCTCACCCGCCAGGGCCAGCCGCCCCGGATGGCGCCGAGGTTCACCACCCCACGGAGCCCCCGGTAGGTCGCCCGCTCGGCCCAGCGCTCGGCCCATTCGAGGACCGCTCGCTGCACGTCCTGCATGCGGACGATGGCGTTCTCCTCGAGCCGGCCCTCGCTGAAGGCGGTGTGAATGAAGGGACCGCGGGTCGAGATGCGCGCCCACATGGCGCCGAAGTGCCCGAGCACGATCCGCCCCTCGGTCGGCTCGCCCAGCAGACACATGTCGGCGGCCATCCCGTGGGCGGCGAGGTAGCGGCTGCCGGCGGCGTAGCCGCGGTACTCCCTGCCCCGGAACTCGTCGCCCCACTGCGTCTTCTCGATCTCCCCGACCACCGCGGCGATCATCACATCGCCGCGCGGGCGCACGCCGGCGTCCTGCAGCGCGCGCAGCGCCTCGACGTAGCAGGCCAGCGCGCCCTTCATGTTCGAGATGCCGAGTCCATAAATCCGCCCGTCCCGGACGACGGCGTGGGGCTGGAAGCCGATCTTCCCCTGCAGGTGAGGCTCGCGCCCGGAGTAGGAGGTGTCGAGGTGGCCGTTGAACATCAGCGTGCGGCCGCCGCCGGAGCCCTCCCAGGTGCCGACCACGTTCGGGCGGCCGTCCTCCACCTCCTGCCAGGCGACGGCCAATCCCATCTCCCCAAAGAGATCGCGTACGTGCTCGGCGATCGCCTGCTCGGAGCCGGTAGGGCTCGGGATGTCCACGAGCCCGCAGGCGGTCCTCACGAGGCGCTCCCGGGATATGTGCGAGACGAGGTCGCGGGGTGGGCTGCCGACGGCCATCAGCGGAAGTGGGGCAGCACCTTCTCGCCGAACAGCTCGATCTGGCGGTCGCGGTCCTCGCCCCAGAGCTCGAGCATGATGTGGGTGCAGCCGGCCTCGCGGTACTCCTCGATCCGCTCGATGCACTGAGCGGGCGTGCCGCCGATCGGCTTGCACTTGTCGAGGATCTCGTCGCTGACGGCGACGGCCGCGGCGCGCCGCCCGCCTCCCTCCATGGCCTCGGCGATCGGCCTGATCTCGTCCTGACCGAGGTCGGCGCACTCGAGCAGGGTGTCGGCCGAGGCCTGGATGTTCTGCACCTTGTTGGCCAGGTACATCCCGGCGATCTCACGGGCACCCTCGCGGCCCTTCGCGGGATCGTCGTCGATCGACGCGACGATCGTGCAGCCGATGTCGATCTGCTCGGGATCGCGGCCGGCGCGCCGCGCGCCGACGGCGACGTTGCCGCTCGCGTAGCGCACGAAGGCGGGCGTCGTGATGCTCGGGGTGAGCAGTCCGTCGCCCGCCTCGCCCGCCAGCTCCTGCATCTTCGGGCCCGTGCCGGCGACGTACAGGGGAACCGGCCAGCGCGGGCTCTCGGCCTCATCGGAGAGAGCCGGCACGTGGGCGCTGAACTCGCGCCCCTCGAAGTCGACGGCGCGACCTTCGAGCACCGCGCGCACGATCTCCATCGCTTCCCTGATCGCGGTGCGGGGGCGGGCCGGGCGACCGTCGCCGACGCCGATCTCCTTCATGAAGATCTTCGAGGCCCCGAAGCCAAGGCGAAAGCGCCCGTTTCCGGCGGCCTCCTGGGTGACGCGGGCCTCCATGGCCACCTGGATCGGGTGGCGGGTGTACGGGGAGATGATCCCCCACCCGACGCTGAGGCGCTCGGTCTCTCGGGCAATCAGCGCCGACACCGCGGTCGACGAGCGGGCCTCCATCTGGTGCTTCCGCCACCAGGGGTAGGCCTCGGCGAGCCAGATCGTGTCGAAGCCATGGCGGTCCATCGCGCGAGCGTGCGCGAGGATCTGCTCGAGCGGCTCCATCGTCAGCTGCATCACCCCGATGCGGAACGGAACCTGGCTCACAAGCTTCTCCTTCCCCGGAAATATTTGATCAAAACTTGCGGCTCTAAGGGCAAACCGCACGGCCCCGCGACCGTACCGCGGGCCGGAGCCGATGCGGGGTCCCGCCCCCGCCCTGACCCGACCGTGATCGTGGCGCGCGCCGGGCGAACCCTCACTGCCGGCCCGCTCGCCCGAACCTCCTTCCCAACAGCGCCTGGGCGACGATCCGCCCCGAGGCCGCATTGAGGCCCGGCCCCGGATAGGTGCTCGCGCCGCACTGGTACAGGCGCGGCACCGGCGTGCGGTGCGAGCCGTAGCCGGGGAGGGGGCGCCAGAGGTAGCTTTGGTCGAGGTCGGTCGCCCCGGCGTACGGATCCCCGCGTTGCAGGTTGGGGTTGCGGCGCTCGAGCTCGGTCGGCGACACGATCGCTCGGCCGATGATCGCCTCCGGGAGGTTTTCGACGTGCCGGGCGAGCAGTCCCACGATGCGCTCCGAGTACGCCTCCTCGAGCGAGCTGGTCCACTCCCCGCCCCCTACGTCGATCTCCCCGGCGGCGTCGCCCCGCGGCCGGTAGGGGGTCTCCTGGAGCTGGATCCAGAGAATCGCCCTTCCCTCCGGGGCGCGGCTCGGATCGAGTGCGGTCGGTTGACCGCAGACGATCGTCGGACGCGCCGGCAGCAGCCCGGCGCTGGCCTCGGCGCACGCCACGGCGATCGCGTCGAGCCCCTCGGTGACGTGGACCACCGCGGCGCCGGCCAGTCGCTCGTCGCGCCACCGCGGCGGCTCGTCCAGGGCGAGGTGGATCTGCATGTCCCCCCGCGCGCAGTAGCGGAAGCGCTGAGCCTGCTCCACCGCCCGCGGCGGCGCCGTCCCCGCCGGGAGGAGCTGGCCGTAGAGCTGGGTCGGGGCGACGTTCGCGATCACCGCGCGCCGCGCGCGCGCCTCCTCGCCGGCCGCTATCACCCCCACCGCGCGTCCTCTCTCTACCAGGATCCGCTCGACCGTGGTCCCGGTGCGCACCGCGCCCCCGTGGTCCTCGATCAGTCGCACCAACGCCTCCACCAAGCGCAGCGAGCCACCCCGGACCACCGGCATCCCGACCTGGTGCAGGCCGCCGGCCAGCGCGAGGAGCTGGAAGGCCCCGCCGGCGGCGTCCGGCGAGAGGCCGGTGTGCAGCACCCACGGCCCGTAGAGGCGGGCCGGGGCGTCCCCCTCGAAGCGGGACTCAAGCCAGGACCTCGCGCTCGCGGTGACGTCCCTGGCCAGCTCGAGCGCGCCGCGCCGGCCGAGGCGGCGAGTCAGGCGCAGGGCCAGCCGGGCCGCGCGCCGAGACCACAGCTCGGTCCCGAGCAGCTCGGCGATGGTCTCCGCGTGCGCCCCGAAGCGCTCGAGCTCCCCCGCGTAGACGCGGTCGTCCCGCCCGGCGAACCCGCTGGCGGTGCGCTCAGGGTCTCGGTAGGCGCAGACCGCCGCGCCGTCCCCGTAGGCGGTGGCGGCGGGCAGGTCAGTGTTCGCGTACTCGAGTCCCCGGGCGCGGAGCTCGTCCCCGAGCTCGGCGAAGGCCGCGGAGAGGTGAAACAGAGGGTGCCAGCTCGAGAAGGTGTCATGGCGAAAGCCGGGAAGCGTGAGCTCCTCGGTCGCGACCGCCCCGCCCGGCACCGGGTTGCGCTCGAGCACCTCAACCTGGGCGCCGGCGCGTGCGAGGTAGGCGGCGGCCACCAGCCCGTTGTGGCCGCTGCCGATGACGACTACATCGACCTCGCGCGCCATCACCCAGGCGGATCAGCGGCGCTGCGGCGCGGGCCGCCCGGAAGCCTCCCGGCCCCCGGAGCCGGCGTCGGCCTCGGGGGTGGGGACGACGTTCTCCTGCTCGCGCGCGTCGTCTCGGGCGGTGACGAACAGAGCCTTCTCCGTGGCGCTCAAGTTGCACGCCTTGTGGGGGACGCCGGGCGGGATGTAGGCGAACTCGCCGCGGCCGACCACCACCGAGTGCTCCAGGCGCTCCCCGTAGAAGATCTCCACCGCGCCGGACACGCCGAAGACGGCGGTCTCGTGGTCGCGGTGCATGTGGGGCTCGGACTCGCCGGCCGGCGGGAACTCGGTCAGATGCATGCAGAGCCCCTTCGCGCCGACCGAGTCCGCGCTCACCCCGAAGAAGACGGGCATCCCCTGCTTTGCTCGCTCGGCCGCAGGCGCCCGGACCACCACGACCTCGTCGCGCTGTTGCGCTTTGGCTCCTCCCGTCCGCTGCGCTCCAGCGCCCTTGCCCCGGACCACCACGAC
>DASQXU010000135.1:0-2981 GCA_035639555.1 Thermoleophilaceae bacterium | reverse complement strand
ACGCCGTGCCGAGGTCGAGGCCGGCGAGCGTCGCGACGGCCCGGAGGTCGGCTTCGCCCGCGACCGCCGCGGCGCGCGCGAGCGCGCTCGCCCCGGCCGGTAGCGCGGCGAGGCGCAGCAGCACCGAGGTCGTGATGGCGCGCGGGGAGAGCCCGCGGAGGCGCTCCACCCCAGTCGCGTCGGGGCTCACGCGCTCGGCGCGGACCTCGCGCAGCAGCTCGCCGAGCAAAAACGGGTTGCCCGCGGTGGCGCGGTGACAGGCCGCGGCAAACTCCTCGTCGGCGCGATGTTCGAGGTAGTCGCTCACCCAGCTCGCCACCGCGCCGGCGGAGAGCGGAGCGGGGCGCAACACCTGCGCCGCGGGGTCGGCGAGGAGCGGCAAGGTGGCCGCGGCACCCGGGCGGCTCGCGATGAGCAGCAGCACGGGAAGGCCGCCGAGCCGGGTCACGAGGTGATGCAAGAAGCCGAGCGACGGCTCGTCGGCCCAGTGGGCGTCGTCCACGACGATCGCGAGCGGGGCGTCACGAGCGATGTTCGCGACGAGCCAGTAGAGGCCGTGCCGGCGGCGAAACCGCACCTCCTGCTCTGGGTCGGGCTCGCGGGTCGCGACAGGGTGCTCCTCGAATAGCGCCATGGCGAGCGAGGCCGCCCCCGCGGACCAGCGTTCTCGCTCTTCGGCTTCGGCGGCATAGAGCAACGGCTCGAACAACTGGCGCACGACCGAGAACGCGAACTCATGCTCGAGCTCGCTGCCGCGAGCGGAGAGCACACGCATGCCGGCGCGCTCCGCGCGCTCGCCCGCGACGCCGAGCAGCGACGTCTTACCGATCCCGGCCTCGCCCTCGATCGCGACGAAGCGTCCGCGGCCGCCCCGCGCCGCGTGAAGCGCGCGGTCGAGCTCGGCGATCTCCCCAGAGCGCTCGCGAAGGCTGCTCCGAGCACCTCTCCCCATCGGTCGCCTCTGAAGGTAGCTCGGCGCCCGCGCCCCGGTCAAACCTGAACCGACGCAGGCGACTCCCGTCGGTCATGCTGCTGACACGACGGAGCTATCCCGCCGGTGGTGGTGAGTGATCCAGCCCGTGGAGCGGCGGGAGGATTACGGGATGAACGTCCAGGTCATCAAGCGAGATCAGCTGCCGGCTCACGAGCTCGTGGGCCGCGATCACGGCGGAGTCGGTGTCTGCGTGATCTTCGTCGACGCTCCGCCAGGTGGCGGACCGAGCCGGCATCGGCATCCCTACGAGGAGGTGTTCATCACGCTCGAGGGCGAGGCCACATTCGTGGTGAACGACGAAGAGATCGTCGCCAAACGAGACGACATCGTCATCGTGCCACCCGACACCCCCCACCAGTTCACCAACTCTGGACCGGGCCGGCTGCGTCAGATCAATATCCACGTGAGCCCGACGTTCATCACGGAGTGGCTCTAGTGGGCAGCGACCGGCTCGGCTGCTGGGCTCTCCGCCACGCCCCGCCGGAGCAGAAGGGCGGCGATCACCGGCGCCCACGGCGAAGATGGCGGCCCCCATCCGAATGCCGTCGTGGCGCGGAAGGCGTCAATGTGGGCGCCAGGTCCATGACACCGCACGAGTGAGCAAGGAGGCTCAAGATGACGCCCCCCACGATGCCCAGAAGAGAGGGCCCTCCTCCCGAGGTGATCGGCCCCCGCCCGCACGCGCAGCGCTCGCAGAACGCGCCCGCCGCGCTGCAGGAGGAGCTCGTCCGCCGGGCGCTCGAGCTGCCGGGCGTGAGCGAGGCGGATAGCCGGGTCTCGGTCCCCGGTGCGCGTGCCTTCGTCCTCGACGAGGCGAGCGCCCGCGGCCCGCGCGAGGCGTTCCAGGCGGGCCACGAGTTCGCCCACATCCACCCATCCGAGGACGGAAGCCTCCACATGACCCTGCCGACCGAGGTCGCCGAGGCCGCCTACGCGGCCGGCTGGGGTGAGCCCCATCCGATCAGCGGGACGCCGCTCATCTTCGGTCCCCGCGACGAGTCCGAGCTCGAGATCGTCTGGGGACTGCTCCGTAGCTCGTACGAGTACGCGAGCACATCGCCTGGCTGATCGGCAACGGGCGGGCACGCGGCCGCGCTAGCGCTCCGTGCGCGGAGGCGGCGTGCCCAGGTGCCGGCCACATCGAAGGGGACGGGCGGGCGGGCGGTATGGTGACTCGTGGCCGGGGAGGAGGACGAGCATGACCAAGGCGGCTGTCGTCGTCGCTCACAACAAGCCCGTCGAGATCCGCGATGTCGAGCTCGCCGGCCCCAAGGCGGGGGAGGTCAGGATCGCGGTCCGGGCCTGTGGGGTCTGCCACTCAGATCTCTCGGTTCAGAACGGGACCGTGCCGATCCCGCCCCCGGTTGTGCCTGGGCACGAGTGTGCCGGCGAGGTGCTCGAGGTTGGGGAGGGGGTGTCGCGGTTCGAGGTCGGCGACCACGTGGTCACTCAGTTCCACCCACAGTGCGGCCGCTGCTACTTCTGCAGCCGCGGCCAGGGCTACATGTGCGAGCTCGGTGCGATGGCCGCGACCGGCGGCTTGCTGGACGGCACCCCGCGCTTCGCCTCCGATGGAGCTCCGGTTCGCCAGATGGCGATGCTGGGGGCGTTCGCCGAGGAGACGGTCATCCCCGAGGTCAGCGCGGTCAGGGTGCCGGCTCACGTGCCGGCCAAGGTCGCCGCCCTGATCAGCTGCGGCGTGCTCACGGGCGTCGGGGCGGCCACGAACACGGCGAGCATTCGCGACGGCGACACGGTCGTCGTTCTGGGCTGCGGCGGTGTCGGTCTCAACGTGATCCAGGGGGCCAAGATCGCTGGAGCCCGAGAGCTGATCGCCATCGACAGGTTCGACTCCAAGCTGGCGCTGGCCAGCCAGTTCGGCGCTACCGAGACCATCAACGCGTCCGAGAGCGATCCCGTGGCGGCCGTGCGAGATCTCACCGGGGGCCGAGGCGCCGATGTCGCGTTCGAGGTCATCGGGCTCGAG
>DASQXU010000134.1:0-5364 GCA_035639555.1 Thermoleophilaceae bacterium | reverse complement strand
CACCCGGATCGGTCCCGCGTACAGCGGCGTTCCGTTCAGCTCGAGCCCGATCCCGAGCGCCTGGGTCAGCTTTCCGGGGCCCGAGCAGAGGTCCTCGAGCCGCGACGCCCTCCGGCGCTCGCGCATCCGCTCGATCCCGGCGATGGGCTCGAGCGCGCGGATCAGCACCGCGGCCCCCGAGCCCTCCTCCTCGCACACCGCGTTGAGGAGGGCGTGGATGCCGTACGAGCGATACGCGTACGCGTGTCCGGGTGCGCCGAACAGCGTCCGGGTGCGGTCGGTGAGCCCCACGAAGGCGTGGCAGGCAGGCTCCGAGTGGTGGTAGCTCTCGGTCTCGACGATGCGCCCTGCCGTGTCGCCGTGGCGGACGACGCACCCGATCAGGTCGCGGGCCACGTCGTGGACCGAGCGCGCATAGAAGGAGGGGTCGAGCCTCACGGCACGAGCTCCTGGAGCACGTGGCGGGCCTGGCCGAGCTGGTCCCGGACGCGCACGAGCGAGGTGCCGCCCTCGGAGATCTTCGACTCGAGCCAGGCGTTCGCGCGCAGCAGCGCGTAGAAGTCGTCGTCGGCACGGGCGGTGGCTCCGTCGCTCCGAAGCGCCGGCGCCAGCTCTGCCACCTCCGCGGGGTCGAGCTCGGAGAGCCGCTTGCCCCGCTCGAGTGCCGTGCGGACGAGGCTGCTCACCGTCCGATGCGCCTCCCTGAAGGGCACCCCCCGGCGGACGAGCAGGTCCGCGACGTCGGTGGCGGCCAACAGCTCGTCCGCCGCCGCGGCGGCCATGCGCTCGCGGTCGAACCTGGTCGACTCGAGCATCCGGGCCGCCACCCTCAGGCAGAGCTCGAGCGTGTCGATCGCGTCGAAGAGCGGCTCCTTGTCCTCCTGGAGGTCCTTGTTGTAGGTGAGCGGCAGGCCGTGGAGCACTCCGTGCAGGCTCACCAGCCGGCCGGCGAGCCGCGGGGCCTTCGCCCGCAGGAGCTCGGCGGCGTCCGGGTTCTTCTTCTGGGGCATCAGGCTGGATCCCGAGGCGAACGCATCGGCCACCTGGCAGAAGCCGAACTCCTCGCTCGACCACAGGACGAGCTCGGCCCCGAGCTGCGAGAGGTGGGTGGCGCAGGTGGCCGCCGCGCCGACGTAGTCGAGCACGAAGTCGCGGTTCGAGACCGCGTCGATCGAGTTCTCGGCGATCCCGCCGAAGCCGAGCTCCTGGGCCACGAACATCCGGCTCGTGTCGAAGTTGGTGCCGGCCAACGCCCCCGCGCCGAGCGGCAGGTCGTCGGTCGCGGTCATGCAGAAGTTGAAGCGCTGGAGGTCGCGCCGGAACTTCCAGAAGTAGGCGAGCAGGTGGTGCGAGAGGTAGACCGGCTGGGCGCGCTGCAGGTGCGTGTAGCCGGGCATCGGCCAGTCGAGGTGGCGCTCCGCCACCGCGACGATCGTGCTCATCAGCCCGATCAGGAGCTCGTTCGCGGACAACGCGTGGGCGCGCACCATCATGGCGATGTCGGTCGCCACCTGGTCGTTGCGGGAGCGCGCGGTGTGGAGCTTGCCCCCGACCGGGCCGATCAGCTCGGTGAGCCGCCGCTCGATCGCCATGTGTATGTCCTCGTCGTCGGGATGGACCTCGAAGCGGTCCTCCTCGACCTCGCGCCGCACCTGGGCCAGGCCGCGCTCGAGCTCGGCCAGGTCGGCCTCGGTGATGATCCCGCAGCGGGCGAGCATGCGCGCATGGGCGACCGACTGCTCCAGGTCGTAGGGGACAAGCCGGTAGTCGAAGGCGATCGACGAGTTCAGCGCCCGGAACAGCGGATCCTGGGGCTCCGAGAAGCGCGACATCGAACCGTGAGTCTAAGTAGCGCCCGGGAGGGACCGGCGGCGACTCGTAGGATGAGGCGGGTGACCGCCCTGCCCCAACCCCGCCAACCGGAGCGCCGCGAGCGCGCCGGCGTGCGTCCGGCCCGCGCCACCGACGAGGCCGCGGCGGCCGCCCTGATGTACTCGAGCGCGGGCGGCATGTACGACCGCTTCATGGGCGGGCGCGATCAGGCCCTGCGGGTGCTGCGGCGCGCGTTCGCGACTACGGGCACGAACGCGAGCGCCGAGGTGGTCACGGTGGCCGAGCTCGATGGAAGGGTGGCGGCCATCCTGGCCGCGTTCCCGGTCGAGGAGACCGTCCCGCGCGCCGAGGCGTTCCTGCGGCTCACGCTGCGCGCTCTGCCCCCGTGGCGCTGGCCGAGCGCTCTTTGGCTCTACTACTCGGGGGCGCGGGCGGCGCCGCACCCCCCCGTCCGGGCGCTCTACGTGGATGCGCTCGCCACCGACCCCGGGCTCCGCCGCCGCGGCGCGGCCCGCGCCCTGCTCCGGGAGGCCGAGCGCCGGGCGGCCGAGCTTCGGCTCCCGGCGGTCGCCCTCGACACCTCGCTCGACAACCACCCGGCGCGCTCGCTCTACCTGAGCGAGGGCTTCGAGGAGCTGGCCTACCGCCCGGCCCGCCGAGGGCTGCCCGGGTTCGTGGCGCTGGTCAAGCAGCTCCGCTAGGCGAGCGCTCAGGTGCCGGCCGGCGCCCTGGCCAGCACGGTACGGACCGCCTCAGCCACCCGTTCGACCTGACCGTCGGTGAGCTCGGGGAAGAACGGCAGGGCCAGCGAGCGGCGGGCGACGTCCTCGCAGACCGGAAACTCCCCCTCCCCGTGCCCGAAGCGCTCGCGGTAGAAGCCCATGAGGTGGATGGCCGGCAGGTACGGCCTCGACTCCACGCCCATGGCCCGTAGGTCGCCGATCACGCGGTCGCGCTCCACCCCGCGCGGCACCTGCACGACGTACACGAACCAGCTCCTCCTCTCTGCCCCGGCGTCGGCACAGGGCAGCTCGAGGCCCTCGATCTCCCCGAGCGCCGCCGCGTAGCGTCCTGCCACCCGGCGCCGGGCGGCGAGCATCTCCTCGAGCCGCTCGAGCTGCGCCAGCCCGAGCGCGCAGGACAGCTCGTCGAGCCGGTAGTTGAAGCCGAGGCGGTCGTGGTCGAGCCACCCCATGTCGGGCGAGCGGCCCTGGTTGCGCTCGGAGTCGATCCGATCGGCGAGCTCGGCGGTGGGGCACGCGACCGCGCCGCCCTCACCCGTCGTGAGCTGCTTGTTGGGGTAGAAACCGAAGGCGGCGAGGTGCCCGCGCGACCCGACCGCCGTGCCGTCGCCGTGGACGGCGCCGAGCGCCTCGCACGCGTCCTCGACGATCCACAGCCCGCGCGCCGAGGCGAGGCGCTCGAGGGCGGGCATGTCGGCCGGGTAGCCGAAGATGTGCACCGGGAGCAGGCCGGTCGTCCGCTCCCCGACCGCGGCCAGCGCCGCCTCGGGATCGATGTTCAGCGTGCGGCGGTCGATGTCGCAGAACACCGGCCGCGCCCCCTCGTACAGCAGGCAGTTGGCCGACGCCACGAAGCTGAACGGCGTCGTCACCACCTCGTCGCCGGCCCGAACCCCGGCGGCGCGGACGGCCAGGTGCAGGGCCGCCGTCCCGCTCGAGACGGCCGACACCCGCTCGACTCCGATGAAGGCCGCGAGCGCGCGCTCGAACTCGGGGAGCCGCGGCCCGAGGGCGAGCCGGCCCGAGCGCAGCGCCGCGAGCACGAGCACCTCCTCGCGGGCGCCGAGCAGCGGTCGGCCGAGCGGGATGGGGTCGCTCACGCCACCTCGGCGCGGGCGGGGCGGCCGCGGGGCTGCTCGGCACGGCCCGGGAGCATCCCGGCCTCGAGCGAGTCCACGAGCGCCTCCCAGCTCGCCTCGATGATGTTCTCGGAGACGCCGATCGTGCCCCAGGTGTCGATCCCGTCGCTGGCGTCGAGCAGGACGCGGGTGACCGCGCCGGTTCCCTTCGTCTCGTCGAGGATCCGCACCTTGAAGTTGACGAGCTCGATCTCGCGCAGGTGCGGGTAGCGCTCCGCGATGGCGTCGCGGAGCGCGCGGTCGAGCGCGTGCACGGGTCCGTTCCCCTCCGCGGTGCGGACATAGCGCTCCCCGTCGACCCAGATCTTGATCGTGGCCTCGGTCTCCACCCGCCCGTCCTTGCGCTTCTCGACGATCACCCGGAAGGACTCGAGGCGGAACAGGGGCTCGTACTCGCCGGTCTCCTTGCGGACCAGGAGGTCGAAGGAGCCGTCCGCGGCCTCGAGGTGGTACCCGCGGTGCTCGAGCTCCTTCACGCGCTCGATCACCCGGCCGGCGGTGACGTCGTCCACGCCCGCGCGGGCCTTCACGGTGCCCTTGCCCGACAGCTCCGATACCAGCATCCGCCGGTCGGCCCCGACCGCCTCCGGAGGCACGTGCTCGAAGGTGCGGGCGTCGCGGGTCACGCCGGCGATGTGCATTCCGCCCTTGTGGGCGAAGGCGTTGGCGCCCACGTACGGCTGGTTCGGGTTCGGCGTGACGTTGCAGAGCTCATCGACCAGGCGCGAGCTCTCGGTGAGCCGGCGCAGCCGATCGGGCGCGATCACATCGAAGCCGATCTTGAGCTGGAGGGCCGGCAGGATCGAGGTGAGGTTGGCGTTGCCGCAGCGCTCGCCGTAGCCGTTCATCGTGCCCTGCACGAGCCGCGCCCCACGCTCGACCGCGACCAGCGAGTTGGCTACCGCGCAGCCGGAGTCGTCGTGGGTGTGGATTCCGACCTCCACCGCGTCGCCGAGCTCCTCGACCACGCGCTGGGTGGCCGCGGCGAGCGGTGAGGGCAGCGAGGAGCCGTTGGTGTCGCAGAGCGTCACGTTCTCGGCCCCCGCCTCGACCGCGGCGCGCAGGCAGCGCAGCGCGTAGGCCGGGTCGTCGCCGAAGGCGTCGAAGAAGTGCTCGGCGTCGTAGATCACGCGCTTGCCCCGCTCGCGGAGGAAGGCGACCGACTCCGAGATCATCCGCAGGTTCTCCTCGGGGTCGACGTGGGTCACCTTCTCCAGGTGGAGCGACCACGTCTTGCCGACCAGCGTGCACACTGGCGCGAAGCAGTCGGCCAGCACGCGGAGGCCCGGGTCGTCGGCCGGGGCGGCGTCCCGGCGGCGGGTCATCCCAAAGGCGGCGACCTCCGCCGTGTTGAAGCGCTCGCGCGAGAGCAGCTCGAACAGGGCCTGCTCCTTCGGGTTCGAGGCGGGAAAGCCGGCCTCGATCAGGTGAACTCCGAGCGAGTCGAGCGCGTGGGCCACCCGGACCTTCTCCTCGACCGAGAGCGACATGCCCTCGCCCTGCATGCCGTCGCGGAGGGTGGTGTCGTAGAGGACGACCTGCTGTGCCATTCGGTGAACGCCTTTCTGCGAGTCGGGGCCGGAGCGTGCGCGGGCGGCGGGGCGCGAGGGCGCGCCGCCGCCTACGGAATTCGCCGGCTGACGCTCACG
>DASQXU010000133.1:0-6601 GCA_035639555.1 Thermoleophilaceae bacterium | reverse complement strand
ACGTCGAGGTTTCGGAGGTCGCCGAAGCGACGGAGGCGGCGCGCCGGCTCGGCGCCTCTGTCCTGCTCGAGCCCCGCGAGGGCCCGGCCGGCTGGCGGAGCGTCGTGGTCACGCCCGCTGGCGGCGAGATCGCGTTCTGGCAGCCGAAGCGCTGAGCTCGGCGAGCGGGGGCGGTTCGCCGCCGCCCTCGGTCCGTACAGTGAGTGGCGAGCAGCAGTGGAAAGCCGCCCTCAGACAGCGGAAGTCGACGGCCGCACCCCCCCGGCGGTGCCGCCGGCGATCGTGGTCAGGGGCCTCGCCAAGTCCTTCGCGGAGGTCGAGGCCGTACGCGGCGTCGACTTCGAGGTCGCGCCCGGCGAGGTCTTCGGGTTCCTCGGCCCGAACGGGGCCGGAAAGTCGACCACGATCAACATGCTCTGCACGCTGCTCCGGCCGAGTGCGGGCAGGGCGACGGTGGCCGGCCACGACGTGGTCCGCGAGCGCGACGACGTCCGCCGCAACATCGGCCTGGTCTTCCAGGACCCGACCGTCGACAGCTACCTGACCGCGGAGCAGAACCTGCGACTCCACGCCGAGCTGTATGGGGTGGAGGTGGCGGTCGTTCGCCCGCGGATGCGCCAGGTGCTCGAGATGGTCGGCTTGTGGGAGCGCCGCGACTCGCCGGTACGGACGTTCTCGGGCGGGATGCGGCGGCGCCTCGAGATCGCCCGCGGCCTCATGCACTCGCCCCGCGTGCTGTTCCTCGACGAGCCGACGATCGGCCTCGATCCGCAGACCCGCCGGTCGATCTGGAGCTACATCCGGCTGCTCAAGGAGAACGAGGACATCACGATCTTCATGACGACCCACTACATGGACGAAGCCGAGCTCTGCGATCGGATCGCGATCATGGACCAGGGCGAGATCGTCGCGCTCGACAGTCCGGAGGCCCTCAAGGCGCGCGTGGCGGCGGACCGCGTCCAGATCGAGACCGAGGACGACGAGGCCGCGATCGCGGCGATCGCCGAGAGGTTCGGCCTGGCGGCCACGATCGCCGAGGACGCGGTCACGTTCTCGGTCCCCTCCGGCGAGCAGTTCGTCCCGCGCCTGTTCGCCGAGCTCGAAGTGCCGATCCGAGCGGTCCGCGTCTCCCGCCCCACCCTCGACGACGTCTTCATGTCGTACACCGGCACGACGATCCGCGACGCCGAGGAGAGCCACGCGAGGCAGGCCAACCGGATGGTGATGCAGGCGTTCGCCGGAGCGCGGCGGTGACGACGCGGACGCCCAAGCCCGCGGCGCTCGCTGGCGCCGGCGCGGGGGCGCCGGCCGAGGTGGTCGAGGTAAGGGTTCCACCGCGGAGCTGGCGCAGCGAGCTACGCGCGATCAAGATCGTGTGGCGCCGGGAGCTCATCCGCTTCGCGAGCGACCGCATGCGGATCGTGACCTCGCTCGTGCAGCCGCTGCTGTTCCTCTTCGTGCTCGGCTCGGGCCTTCAGCAGCTCTCGAGCGCGAGCACGCACGGCGTGGCGCTCAAGACGTTCATCTACCCAGGGATCCTGTGCATCGCCGTGATGTTCACCGCGATGTTCTCGGCCGCCTCGATCGTCTGGGACCGCGAGTTCGGCTTCCTCCGGGAGATGATGGTGGCCCCGGTCAGGCGCAGCTCGATCGTCATCGGGAAGTGCCTCGGCGGGGCGACCGTCGCGAGCTTCCAGGGCGTCATCCTGATCTGCCTGGCCGGGGCGGTGAACGTGCCCTACGACCCGGTGATGATCCTCGGTGTCTTCGCCCTACAGCTCGTCCTGGCCTTCAGCATCACCGCCTTCGGGGTGATGGTCGCGGCGCGCATCACCCAGATGCAGTCGTTCATGGGCCTCATGCAGATGGTGATCATGCCCATGTTCTTCATCTCGGGCGCGCTCTTCCCGGTCGCGCATCTGCCCGGCTGGCTGGCGGTGCTCAACCGGATCGATCCCGTGACCTACGCCGTCGACCCCATGCGCCGCATCGTGTTCGCCCACCTCGACGTCAGCGCGGCCGCCCGCAAGGCACTCGACCCGGGCGTGACCTGGTGGGGGTGGCACGTGCCCGGTGCGCTCGAGGCCGCGATGGTGCTGGCCCTCGGGCTAGCGATGCTGGCGATCGCGATCTTGGAGTTCAGCGCCACCGAGTAGGGCGGCGGAGCGGAGTCTCACTCATGGCCGAGCGCCCCACCGAACCGAACGCTCCGGCCTTCATCTTCGACCTCGACGGCACGCTCATCGACAGCGTCTACCAGCACGTCATCGCCTGGCGCGAGGCGCTCGAGCAGGTGGGCGTCTCGCTCCCGGTCTGGAAGCTCCACCGGCGGATCGGGATGAGCGGCGGCCTGTTCGTGACCGCGCTGCTCCGCGAGCTTCCGACAAGCCTCGACGAGGAAACCCTCGGGCGCCTGCCCGAGCTGCACGCGCGGGCCTACGCCGCTCACTTCCCGAGCGTCCGGCCGCTTCCGGGCGCCTCCGACCTGCTCCGCTCCCTCAGCGCCCGGGGCGTGCCGTGGGCGATCGCCACGAGCGGCGCGGCCCGTTCGGCGGGGCGCGCACTCGAGCTGCTCGAGGTCCCGCCCGAGACGCCGTTCGTCACCCGTGACCTCGTGCGCTACGCGAAGCCCGACCCCGACTTGTTCCTGACCGCCGCCGAGCACCTCGGAGTCGACATCCGCGACAGCATCGTGGTCGGGGACAGCGTCTGGGACCTCCTGGCCGCCCGACGCGCCCGCGCCCTAGGAGTGGGCGTGCTCTCCGGGGGCTACGGACGCGAGGAGCTGCTCTACGCCGGCGCGTTCCGGGTCTACGAGGACCCGGCCGATCTGCTGGCCCACCTCGACGAGGTCGGGGTACGTCGCCCGCTGTAGCGGCCTCGGCGTGCCAGCCACCCCGAAGGCGCCAACCACCCCCATCGTCCCATCCTGGGGTCAACCTGCGACCCCAGGATGGGACGGTACAGCGACTGAAGCGAGCACTCGACGGGCGGCTCGCCGGCGCCGCGGGCGTGCCGCCAGATTCCCCGGGCGAGCTCACCGACGGTGAGCTGCGGCGGATCGGCCGGCGCACCGAGCAGCAGATCTCAGTCGCCCTCAGCGGAGGGCCGAACGGGCGAAGGTCCGGATCGCGATGGCGGTGAAGGCGGCGGCGAACAGCGCGACCACGGCGAGGCTCAGCGCCGCCTCGAGGGTCGTGTTCCCCATCCCCCAGATGTCGTGCAGGCCACTGCCGCTGCGGTCGAGCACGCCGTACCGCATCAGGGCCAGGGCGTGGGTGAGAGGCAGGACCTTGGCGAACGCGGTGAGGGCTCCGGGCAGGGCGCCGATCGGGAACAGGGCCCCGGCGAAGAACCAGGGCAGGATCGCGACCGCGGGCGTGGCCGCGATGTACTCGTCCTGCTGCGGGATCCGGCTCGCCAGCGTCTCGGCCACCCCGTACATGAAGACGGCAAACAGCAGGGCGGCGGGGACGAACCAGGCGAGGCCGACGGCGCTCGCATGGAAGTGGGCGCCCCGCAGCAGCGCGACGGCGATCAGCAACACCACCTGAAGGGCGGCCACCGCAAGGGCCACCGACAGGTTGCCGAGCACAAGGAAGCCGCGCGGAACGGGGGCGGCGAGCAGCTCCCGCTGGGCGCCGCCGTCGCGGTCGACGATCACGCTGAGTCCGGCGAAGAGCGACGTCAACGGGATGAGAAGTCCCACGGTCCCGACGGCCACGAACGCCGTGTAGTCGAGGTTGGCGCCGAGCCCGCCGAGCGCCTCCTTCAGGGCCGGGGCGATCACGAGGGCGAACAGCACGGGGGTAAGCAGTGGGACGAAGATCTGACGTGGGGTGCGCGCGGTGAGGGCGGCGCGACGGCCGGCCAGGGTCACGAGCGCGGTTACGGCGGACATGGGATCTCCTCTCGGGTCAGGCGGCCTCGGCGAGACGGTCGCCGGTGAGTCGCAGGTAGACGTCGTCGAGGGTGGGCTGCCGGCTGCTGATGCCGCCGGCCGTGAGCCCCGCGCGGCCGAGCGCGGCGATGGCCTCGCCCGCGCTGGCCTCGTGAAGGGGAATGGTCAGGGTCGAGCCGACCGCGAACGCGTCCTCCGCGGCGATCCCGCTCGCCCGGAGCGAAGCCAGGGCGGCGGATGCGTCACCGTCCACCCGAAGCTCGAGGATCTCGCGGCCGAGTCCGGCGAGCAGCGCGTCCGGCATGTCAAGCGCGACGATCCGGCCCAGGTGGATGATCGCCACTCGGTCGCAGAGCCGCTGGGCCTCGTCGAGGTAGTGCGTGGTGAGGAGGATCGTCATCCCGTCGCGGGCGCGCAGGCCGGCGATGACATCGAGCAGCTCGTGCCGGATCCGGGGGTCGAGGCCGACGGTCGGCTCGTCGAGGAACAGCACGCGTGGGCGCGACACCAGCGCCCGGGCGATCTCGAGCCGCCGCCGCTGGCCTCCGCTGTAGCTCTCGACGGGGCGGTCGAGGATGTCCGAGACGCCCATTGCGTCGCCGAGCTCGGCGATGCGCGCGCCAGCGCTCGCCTGGTCGACGCCCCAGAGGCGGGCATGGATCTCGAGGTTCCGCCGCCCGCTCAGGGCCCGGTCGACCACCGGGTCCTGGAAGACCACGCTGCTCGCCCGGCGGGCGTCGAGCGGCGCGCGGGCCACATCGAACCCGGCGAGGCGGGCGGTCCCACTCGTCGGGGCGATGGTTCCGGTCAGCATGCCGATCGTCGTGGACTTGCCGGCGCCGTTCGGCCCGAGCAACCCGAAAACCTCACCGGGGGCGACTCGGAAGTCGACGGCCTTCACGGCTTCCACGCCGCCCGGATAGACCTTCCGGAGTCGGGTCACCTCGATCGCGGGCGGCTCGAGCCGCAAGACGTTGTCGCGTTCGGGCTGCACGGACTACCTCCTCTCGGGATCGCGGCCGTCACGTCGGCCGCCTCTGGTTCGTCACCCGCTATGACGGATCCCGACGGAAGGATGTGACCGTGGAAGATCGCGAGTGGCTGGCCGAGCAGTTCGAGGCCAATCGACCTCGGCTGAACGCCGTCGCCTATCGGATGCTCGGCTCGGTGAGCGAGGCGGAGGACGCCGTCCAGGAATCCTGGCTCCGGCTGAGCCGGTCCGAGCCCGACCGCATCGGCAACCTGGGCGGCTGGCTGACCACGGTGGTCGGCCGCGTCTGTCTCGACATGCTGCGCGCGCGCCGGGCGCGTCGCGAGGAGTACGTCGGAAGCTGGCTCCCCGAGCCGATCGTGAGCGACGACGATGGCGACCATCCCGAGCAAGAGGCCCTCTTGGCCGACTCGGTGGGCCTCGCGCTGCTCGTCGTGCTGGACACGCTGACCCCGGCCGAGCGGCTCGCCTTCGTGCTCCACGACATGTTCGCGGTGCCGTTCGAGGACGTCGGCGAGGCGCTCCACCGCACCCCGGCGGCGGCTCGCCAGCTGGCGAGCCGGGCCAGGCGGCGGCTGCGCGGGGCGACGCCGAACCCGGACGCCGACCTGAGCCGGCAGCGCGAGGTCGTCGACGCGTTCCTGGCCGCCGCGCGCTCGGGTGACTTCGACGGCCTCGTCGCGGTCCTCGATCCCGATGTCGTGTTTCGGGCCGACACCGGCGGGGTGCCGCCCCGCGCCCGGCCTCCGGTCAGCGGGGCCGAAGAGGTGGCGAGGCGAATCCTCGCGCGCGGTGCGCCCTTCGCCCCGCTGGCGCGGCCGGCGGTTGTCAACGGCGCGGCCGGCTTGGTGGTCGCGTCGCCGCGGCGGCCGATCGCCGTCATCGGGTTCACGGTGGCCGGCGGGCGCATCGTGGCGATCGACCTGGTCGCCGATCCGGCCAAGCTGCGCGGGCTCGGAGGACCTACCTAGCCGACGGCGGCGTGCATAACCCTGCTCGCGTCCGGCTCGGGGCCGTGCGTGCCGGGTTGCTCACGACATTCGTGCCCAACCCTTCTCGCGTCGACTCGAGGGCCACGTGGGCAGGGTTGCTCACTGTGGGTCGCGATTTCGATGTCGAGCTCGCGGCCGCGGTCATGGTCTTCCGGCCGGGGCACAGCGCCGCCGCTGCGTCGCGTTGTCACCTCGGTCGGGCGGCTACAGCCCGCCCTCGGCAGCGCCGGCATGGGAGCTGTCGGGGTCGCGGATCAACGCGGCACGGCCGGCCTAGCGCCGGAGCGCCTGCTCGGCCTCGCGGGCGGTGAGCGGTTCGTTGTAGATGGGTGAGCCGGGCTGCTGGCGACGCCCGCCCTCGGCCAGGCCGCCGGTGTCGATCGGGGCGAACCCGATCTCCTCGATCAGCCGGGCCACCGTCTGATTGGCATCCGGGTCGTCACCCGCGATGAAGAGCGCGAGGCGGTCGCCCTCGCCCTCGCGGCTGCCGCGCTCGGCCAGGGTCTTCCAGTACATGGTGTTGAACGCCTTGACGAGGCGGGCCCCCGGGAGGTGTGCGCCGAGTAGCTCGGTCGAGGTCGTCCGCCCCGCGTCGAGGTCGGGGAAGGAGCCGTCGCGCTGCGGGTAGTAGTTCATGGCGTCGACCACGATCGTGTCGCGGAGGGGCTCGGCCGGCAGCTCGGTGTAGCGCCCGAACGGGATGGCGACCAGGACGAG
>DASQXU010000132.1:0-6070 GCA_035639555.1 Thermoleophilaceae bacterium | reverse complement strand
ACCTCGGCTTCGTGGTCGGTCACCGCGACGGCCGCAAGGTCGTCTACGACCTGCACGACGACCACGTGGCGCACCTGCTCGAGGAGGCCATCTCTCACGTCGAACACGTCCAGCTCGGTCTGGCCGGCCGTGCCTCGCGCGGCCGGCAGATCGAGGTGCCCGCGTGAGGCCTCGAACGGGCACGGTGGAGCGAAGCCCCGGACCGGCCGTCGGCGCGCACCTGGGCCGCCAGCCGCCGCCCGACGTCAACGGAGCCGGCCACAGCCACGGCCTGGTCGACGCGTCGATCAGGCGCTCCCGGGCGGGGCTGCGCGTGGTCGGGGTGTCGCTGGGCCTGCTCGCCGTGACGGCAGCCGCCCAAGCGGGGATATACGCGACCACCGGCAGCATTGCCCTGTTGGCCGATCTCATCCACAACGGCGGCGACGCGCTGACCGCCGTGCCGCTCGGGACGGCATTCCTGCTGCGCTCCGACCGCGCCGAGCGATGGGCAGGGCTCGCGGTGGTGGCGGCGATCCTGGCTAGCGCCGTCACCGCGGGGGTGTTCGCGCTGGAGCGCATCGTCCACCCGCTGCCGCTCGAGCACCTGCCCGCCCTCGGACTGGCCGGCGTCATCGGCGTGGTCGGTAACGCCGTCGCCGCCCGCGTGCGGCTGGCCGGCGGCCGGCGGCTCGGCAGCCCGGCGCTGATCGCCGATGGTCACCACGCCAGCTCGGACGTGATCGTATCGCTCGGCGTCGTGCTCTCGGCCGTCGTGGTCGCCCTGGGCGCGCCGATCGCCGACCCGATCGTCGGCCTGGTGATCACCGCGCTGATCCTGCGCATCACCTGGCAGAGCTGGCAGACCGTACGGGGTCATGACGACCACCACGACCACGCCCACTGAGGCCCCCGACCCGGTCGGGCGGCTGCTGCTCCGCTACGCCTATCTGTCGGTGGCGACCGCGCTGGCACGATCGCGCTCAAGACCGTGGCCTGGCGGCTGACCGGCTCGGCCGGCCTGCTCTCCGACGCCCTCGAATCGCTGGTCAACCTCGTCGCCGCCGCCCTCGCGGTGGTCGTGCTGCACTGGGCGGCCAAGCCCCCGGACGACGAGCACACCACGCCAAGGCCGAGTACGTCTCGGCCGGCGCCGAGGGCGCGATGGTCCTGATCGCCGCGCTCAGCATCGCTGGGTCGCCGTCGGCCGGCTCATCCACCCGGCCGGGCTGGAGCACGTCGGGATCGGCCTGGCCGTCTCGGCCGGCGCGTCGGTGATCAACCTGGTCGTCGGCGTGGCGCTGCGCCGCGCCGGGCGCCGGCACCGCTCGCTGACCCTCGACGCCGACGGCCGGCACCTGCTCCCCGACGTCTGGACGTCGGTGGGCGTGCTCGCCGGGGTCGGCGCTGTCGCCCTCACCGGGTGGGAGCGGCTCGATCCGCTGATCGCGCTCGCCGTCGCCGTCAACATCGTGGTCACCGGCGTCGCGCTCGTGCGTCGCGCTACCGGTGGGCTGCTCGACCGGGCTCTGCCCGACGCCGAGCGCGTGCTCGACGAGTTCGGCGCCGAGAACGGCGCTTTCACGCCCTGCGCACCCGCCAGGCGGGCCGGCGCTCCTTCGCTTCGGTGCACGTCTCCCGGCCGGTGGCGCGTCCAGCGCGGCCATGACCTGCTCGAACGGGTTGAAGCCGCCGTCCGCGCCGTGCTGCCCGGCCTCACCGTCTTCACGCACCGCGAGCCGCTCGAAGATCCCGCTTCGCAGGCGGACACCGGGCTCGACCGCTCGGACGTGGCCGGCCAGCCAACCCGCCGCCCCGCTGAGGCACCCTTCCCGCGACCGCAGTAGCCGTGGCCCGCCACTGCCACTTGTGGACGCGGACCACTCGCGGGTCGAGCGTTCGCGAATGCCCAGGCGCGCCGGTTGCGTTGCCTACCACGCGCTCCCACTCCCTGGCCACGAGATCTTCCTCGCCGGCTGCCCGTCGGCTTCTGTCGGAGGGCGGCGGCGCTCGGTGAGTCGCGCTCCGCGATGAGGTGAGTGCCTCGACCGCGCGCGCTCTCGGCCTCGGGATCGGCGGTGTCCCGGCCTGGGTGATCGACCGCCGGGTCCTCGTGCCCGGGGCCCAGCCGCGCGAGGTCTTCACCCGCGTACTTGAGAGGCTGGGGCACGAGCCGATCGCCCGCCCCGGGTAGAACGGACGCATGGCGACCAATGTCCGAATCTGAAGCTCGAGAGCCCGGCGTTCGGACACCACGGCGAGATCCCCCTCCGCCACACCGGCGAAGGAGAGGATCTCGCACCCGAGCTCCGCTGGAGCGGGGTTCCCGAGGGCACCCGCCAGCTCGCCCTGATCTGCCACGACCCCGACGCGCCGCTGCCGCAGGGCTTCACCCACTGGCTCGTCTACGGGATTCCGCCCGACGCGGACGGGATTCCCGAGGGGGGCGGGCGATTCACCGAGGGGCGAAACGACTTCGGCAACGAGGGCTACAACGGCCCCATGCCGCCCGGGGGCCACGGACGGCACCATTACTACTTCTGGCTCTACGCGCTCGACACCGAGATCGACGCCAGCGCCGGGCTGACCCGCGCCGAGCTGCTCGACGCGATCGACGACCACGTGATCGAGCAGGCGCGGATGGTCGGGACCTACCGGCGGTAGCTCCGCGCTCCGTGGACGGTGGTTTCTGGACCGGCGGTGCGACTCGCCGGGCGCTCGATCGAGTTCGGGCGCTCTCCTGAGGTGGGGGACGGGTGACCACGACCGTGCGCGGCGGTTCACCACCGTCTCCGGCTACGGCGGGACGTCCTCGAAGCACGTAGCGAGCTGCGACAAGAGATCTCAGCCGAGGTCACGCTCCCCGACGGCGGCGTCATTTGCACGAGCGAGGATCAGAGCGTCGCCCTGTTCTCGGGCTCCGCAACGCTTGACGCGAATCGGCGCATGACTCCGGGCATATCGCGAGCATGTCGCCGACCTTGGTTGGCGAGCGACCTGGGACAACGAGTGATGGCGAGCGATGCTGCGCTGCACGAAGCGGCGCACGCGGTGGCCGCCGTTGTGCTGCAACGGGACTTCCGGGCGGTGTCGATAGTTCCCCGTGGCGATTACGCCGGGCGGATCGTCGGGCTCAGGCGCGCCGGTAACGACTCCCCGGAGGGCCGACGGCAGCTGGCCGTCATCATCGATGCATCGCTTGCGGCCGAGGTCTACCGACGACGTAGGCGAGGGGAGCCATTGCCTTCAGAAAAGGAAATGCGGCCGTTGATCTCGGACGGGTGCGTACTCGAACGGTTCGAAGCGATAGACGGGGAGGCGGCGCTCCAAGCGGCCATCGAGGAAGCGCTAGAGCTCGTCGTCGAGCACTGGGATGCCGTGCTGCGCGTGGCAGATGCACTCGACGCTCGCAAGATGCTTTCGCACAGACAGGTGACCGAGCTAGTGACGGAGCAGAGGCGTCACGACAGGCGACCGGACGAGCGTGACTGAAGTCCGCTCGGCGGAGGAGCGCCCGAGCTTGAGCTGCCCCGAAGTCGGCGTCACAGCGGCCGCTCGGGAGCCAGCGGTCGCGGTACGGCGGCGAATCGCGCGAGGCGTCGCGGTAGCTCTGAACCTCCTCCCGTGGGCCACGGGCGCGGACGCCCCCTCGTCGCGCAGGCGCACCGAAGCGCGCGTCCTCTGCGGCGATGGCTGAGCGACTCCGTTCGAAAGGCGCCGCCGGCCTGGCTTGGGCACGGGTCCCCGGCTATCGGGCCAGGTCGCGTTCACCGGCCAGCACCTGTTTCGTCAGCTCTGCCGGCCTCCCGCGCGCGCGTCGCTCGGATCGCGCTCTCGTGATGGCGGAAGCTGCGCCCTCCACCTGATGCGGCTCGTTGACGCTGGCGCGGAGATAGAGTCTTGAAGGAGGCCTGACAATCGGAGGGTGAGATGGCGATCGCGCTATGGGACTTCAGGAGCGACGTCGGGCAGGAGCGCGCGGATCTGCGCGGCATGTCCGTCGAGGCGCTCGACGGCGGTGTCGGCAAGGTCGACGAAGTTGTCCAGGAGCCCGGCGGGAGCTTTCTGATTGTTGATACTGGCCCCTGGATTCTTGGAAAGAAGGTACTGCTTCCAGCCGGCCTGGTGAGCGGCATCGACGTCGACGACGAGCACGTCACGGTAGAGCGCTATAAGGATGAAATAAAGAACGCGCCCGAGTTCGACGAGGAGCGGCGCGGAGATCCGACCTATCGTGATGCTCTCACGCGCCACTACGGGGCAGCCGAACCGCAGGCGTGACCTTTGTAGTGCCGGTCAACGCCGAGCTGGTCCCGAATCTCCTCTCCTAGCCGCCGTGCGGCGTGCCGCGAGGCGGGTGCGGCGACTGCTGGCGCTCTTCCTTCCGCTCAGCGTACGGACGCTACGGGGCAACCGGTTCCACTAACCCGGGGCGGTCGGTGCAAGCCGAGCAGGCGGGCGGTCGGTAGCGCGTCGGACGTCGGCGCTGAGAGCGTCGAGGTCGTGCGCCCCCGGACAGCACCGGCCAGTAACGAACGAGCTCGGCGTGCACTGGAGACGACGACGCCTCGGTACGGATCCGTTCGACCGCCAACCACCCCCGAGCCGCGGGGTGCGAACCGCAACTACAAGGGCCCGTGTCTCGATCCCAACGCCCGGACTACGACGGCGAAGTGGCGGCGGGGAGGGACCGAAGTAGTAGCCGAGCCGATCACCGCGGTGGGAGATGACCACTTCGGCCTGGGTGCCCATGGGATGGATCGCGTGCGCCCGCTCCGGTCAGTGCGCAACCGATGCGAGCCCAGAGCTGAGCCGCCGAGTCGGGCCCGGCGTCCCGTACCTGCTGCTCTCCGAGATCAGCTACCAGCAGCGTCGCTAGTTCCACGACGCTCTGCTCGGCGCGGACGCACGCCTTCGAGGATCTGCCCGCCAGGTGGCAGGCGGCGATTCTAAAGGCGGAGGCGAATCGCCCGAGGCTGTGGCCGGTGAACGAGCGGAACTGAAGAACTCTGCCAGGCACCAGCTCCGTAACCCCGTAGGTGGCCGCGATGCCCCGTCGGCATCTGGCTTCGACCGGCCGCGCACCAGCCGCCGCCCTCACCCGCGCACCATTTACCCCTTCTCTACGGACGAGCGCGACTCGGCTGGCCCGAGCGAGGCGGGTGGCGAGCCGGTAGTCGACCCGGATATCCCAATACGCGACCCCGGGCTCAACCTGTCGGGCAGATTCGTCCGGTCAGCCCCAGTGGCCCGACTCGTGGCCCGGCTCCCCGAAGAAGCAACGGCTGTTTTAGGCGGTTCGTCGAAGCGGAGCTCGTCGGCCTCATGCGAAGCGATGAACTCGAGCTCGGCTGAGATGGGACGACGTGGCCGCCTTCATGCCGGTCATTCCCGGTGCCGTCAGGGTTATCCCACTCGGCGCTCGGAGTCGCGGCCCACTCGGCTGGCTGCTCGAGTGCCTTCCGCCCTCGCTTGCCCGGGCCCGGCTGCGCTGCTTCGCGGCCTATTCGTCGTGCGCGTGCGCCCTGCCCTTCGTCTGCGTCGCCGTCCTCCGGACGCCGGCCGGCGTGCGGGCCATCCTACTTGCCCCTTGAGCTGTGCGCTGCGCGGTCTCGCCCGCATCTTCGACGGTCTCGCCGACGGGCTTGCCGGCGTCTCCGACGGGCTGGCCGGCGTCCCCGACGGTCTCGCCGGCGCTCTCAACGGCGGGGCCGGCGTCCTCGCCGGTGCTCTCCGCGGCAGAGCCGGCGCGCGCGCCGAGCTCAGCCACAGCCTTCCCGGCGCCTTCGACGAGGCCCTCGAGCAGCTGCGGGCTTCGGTCGACCGTCGCCCAGACGCGATCCAGGATCCCCGTGGGAGCCCGCCCACTCGGGTGCCCGCTCGAGCGCCTCCCGCCCTCGCCTGCCCCGGTCCGCCTGCGCTGCTTCGCGGCAGCTTCTTCCTGGCCCTGCTCCCCGCCCGTGGTCTGCTCGGCCGTCCTGCGCGCGCCCTTGGCGGGCTTGCCGGCCGTCCTGCCGGCGCCCTGAGCTGTTCGCTGCGCGGTGTCGCCCGTATCCTCGACCGCCTCGCCGGCGCTCTTGCCGACGTCCTC
>DASQXU010000131.1:0-2013 GCA_035639555.1 Thermoleophilaceae bacterium | reverse complement strand
GGATCGGGTGTTGACCACGATCGCCCGAAACCCGGAGCTGGTGGAGGGTCTCGTCGAGGGCGCCGGAAAGGCTGTAGGCGAGCTCGGCGAGGGCGCCGGCTCTGCGCTCGAGGACGTCGGGAAGGGCGCCGGTTCGGCGGTCGAGGACGTCGGCGAGGGCGCCGGTGCCGCTGTGGAGGAGCTCGGCGAAGGTGCCGGTTCTGCTGTGAGGGACGTCGCCGAGGGCGCCGGCTCTGCGCTCGAGGACGTCGGGAAGGGCACCGGTTCGGCTGTGGAGGACGTCGGGGA
This sequence comes from Thermoleophilaceae bacterium, assembly GCA_035639555.1. Classification (GTDB taxonomy): domain Bacteria; phylum Actinomycetota; class Thermoleophilia; order Solirubrobacterales; family Thermoleophilaceae; genus DASQXU01. The sequence continues at coordinate 1,725 of DASQXU010000131.1, read as the reverse complement.
GGGTGCCGGTTCTGCGGTGGAGGACGTCGCCGAGGGCGCCGGCGAGGCCGTCGAGGATGTCGGCGAGACCGCGCAGAGCACCGCTCAAGGCGTCGGCAAGACGGCCGACAAGGCCGCCAAGGGCGCCCGCAGGACGGCCAAGCAGGCGACGGGCAGGGAGCAGACCCAGCAAGAACAGGGTCCCGTGAAGCAGCGCAGGGGGACTCAGGCAAGCGAAGGCGACCAGCGCTCGAGCAGGCAGCCGAGTGGGCGGGCGCCTGACTCCAAGCGGCGAGCGCGATAGCTCTGAGGGCGCCGAGATGAGCAGCACCAAGAGGCCAAGTCGTCCCCACTCGGCGGACATCGAGTTAACCGCTTGGCTACAGGCGGACGAGCTCCGCTTCGACGAGCCGCCCGAAACAGCGGTCCGCTTCTTCGGGGCGCCGGCCCACGACTCCGCGTCTGGCAGTGACCGGACGAATCTACCCGAGAAGGTTGAACCGGGCGCCCAGTACCGGGACGTCCGCGTCGAGTACCGGCTCGCCAGCCGCCTCGCTGGGCCGAGTCGCCCTCGTCAGCCGAGCGGGGCAAGTAGCGGCGGCCGCCAGCGGCCATGGAAGGTCTAGCCCTGGCACCTCCGATAGGCGCGCTTGGCCACCGGGGGGTCGACCGGGGTGCCGGAGTCGCGCAGCCGGTAGTCGCGGTGGGAGACCGGCTCGAGCGGGAGGAGCCGCAGGCCCCATGCCGTGGTGGTGCGCTTCCGCTTCTCTGGCTCGGGATAGCGGGCCCTGCCGCGGCGTCGACGCCAGGGCGCGCCGGCATCAGAGGGATGTCCAACGGGATGTGCCCCGCGTGGCTTTCGCCCGAGACGCGGATCCAGCGTCGGGCGCATCCAGCGGTTCTTGCAGATCGCTTCCGCCTGGTAGTGCCCGTAGGCGGTGGCGCGGGCGAAAGCCGAGGCGTCGGGCCCCCTCCGACGCGGGCAGCCCTCCCAGTCTTGAGAGGAGCGCAAGGGCAGGGGAAACCCCGCTCGACCAGAAGGAGGATCCCATGAGCCCGAAGCGTCCCTCTGACGTCGAGAAGATCGCGGTCCTGAAGCAGCGGGTCTCGACCTTGACCCACCTTGCCAAGGTGCAGCGGCGCCTCTTGCAGGACGCCGAGCGAAGGGCCGACCACTGGCGAGAGGAGGCGGAGGAAGCACGGGAAGCACTCGAGGCCATCGCCGCCGAACTAAGCGAGGTCGAGGAGACCGAGGAGCCATCGGACAACGGCCCGGTGGACGAGGGGCTCGGCCAGGATCACGACCTTGTCCTCGATGCCGAAGAGAGCGTCTTGGGAGGAGGGAGAACACTCGGGGAGAATCCCAAGAAGATGATCACGCTGCTCAGGGTCCGCAGGAGCTGGCCGGCAGGCTAGGCCTCGAAGGCTTCGACCCCTCCATCCGATAAGAGGAGGCAACGTGGCAAGAAGCGAACAGAGTGAGCGTCCCCTCAGCGAGCTGCTCCAGCAGGCCTCGGAGCAGACCGCGACGCTCGTGCGCCAGGAGCTCCAGCTGGCCGAGCTCGAGCTCCAGCAGAAGGGCAAGCGGGCCGGGATCGGGGCCGGCGCGTTCGGCGGCGCCGGGCTCGTCGCCGCCTACGGGGTGGGGGCGCTGATCGCCACCGCGATCCTGCTGCTCGGGACCGCGATCAAGCCCTGGCTCGCCGCCCTGATCGTGGCCGCCGCCCTGCTCGCGGTGGCCGGCCT
>DASQXU010000130.1:0-9867 GCA_035639555.1 Thermoleophilaceae bacterium | reverse complement strand
GACGAACTGGGGCGTGTTGAGCCCTGGAAGCTGCACCATCGACACCCGGACGCTCGAGCCCCGGTTGCGGAGCTCGCAGCGGATCGACTCGACGAATCCCTTGATCGCGTGCTTCGCCCCGCAGTAGGGAGCCTGCAGCGGGATCCCCCGGTAGGCCATGGCGGAGCCCACCTGGACGATCGCGCCCCGATCGCGGGGGAGCATGCGGCCGAGCGCGGCGCGCGTGCCCCAGACCGTTCCCAGGTAGGTGACCTCGGTGGCGCGCCGGAACTCCTCGACGGTGACGTCGTCGAAGAAGGCGAAGACCGTCGTCATCGCGTTGTTGACCCAGACGTCGATCGGCCCGAGCTGATCCTCGACGGCGGCCGCCGCGGCCTCAACCGCGGCGGCGTCGGCGACGTCGGTGGGGACCACGACGCCCCGCCCGCCCTCGGCCTCGACCTCGCGGCGGGCGGCCTCGAGCGACTCGGGCCCGCGGCCGAGGAGCCCCACGCTCGCCCCGTCCGCCCCGAACCGGCGGGCGACCGCCCGGCCCACGCCTCCGCCGGCGCCGGTGACCACGACGACCTCGCTCATGGCAGCGCACGTACCCCGGGACCGCGGGGAGAAACGGTGCGCCGGTCACCTCCGTGACAGCGCCGTTTCGGCCCCAGCAGTCCGGGGTAGGACCGGCCGCAGGCGCCGCCAGAGGCGCGGCGCCCAGGGCTCGGTGGCCGCTCTCGTCCACAGCCAGGGTCTGTTGCGGGACGTCGGGAGGGACGTCCGGGCCGCGCGCCGCGCTTCGCCGGGCAGCGCGGCGTCCACTTGAGGCGCGCGCGGGCTGGCGCCGCGCTCGCGCTGGCCCTGGCCCTCGGCGGGTGCGGAAAGCAGTCCCCGCTCGACCCCCAGAGCCACCCGGCGCGGGAGATTGCCACCCTCTGGTGGGGGATGCTGGTCGCCGCCGGGGTGGTGTTCGTCGGCGCCGTCGCGCTGCTCCTGGTCGCGGCGGTACGCCGCGAGGAGCCCGGGCTGCCGCTGCTCGGGCAGCGAGAGAACCTCGCCACCGGGCTCGTGCTCCTGTTCGGGATCGTCATCCCGGCGGTCGTGCTGATCACGCTGTTCGGCCTGTCCAACATCGGGGTGCTCAAGGCCACCGAGGCGCCGAGGGCGAGCACGACCAGGATGACCGTCGAGGTCATCGGCCACCAGTGGTTCTGGGAGGTCCGCTATCCGGGCACCGCCGCGGTCACCGCCAACGAGATACACATCCCGGCGCGAACCCGCGTGAACCTCGTGGCCAAGACCGCCGACGTGATCCACAGCTTCTGGGTGCCCCAGCTGAACCGGAAGATCGACATGATCCCCGGTCACCCGAACCGGATCCTTCTCTACGCCGACAAGCCGGGGCGCTACCGCGGGCAGTGCGCCGAGTTCTGCGGGCCCCAGCACGCCCACATGGCCGACTACGTCTTCGCCGACCCGCCGGCCAAGTTCAGCGCCTGGCTGCGCAACATGGCCAGCCCGAGGCGCAAGCCGACGGCGCCCATCGCTCGGCGGGGTGAGCGGGTGTTCCTCACGAACCAGTGCGCCAGCTGCCACACCATCCGGGGCACGCCCGCGAGGGGGGCGATCGGGCCAGACCTCACCCACCTCGCGAGCCGGACCACGCTGGCCGCTCTGGCGATCCCGAACAACACGGCCGAGCTCGGGACGTGGATCGCCGACCCGCAGCACATAAAGCCCGGGAACAAGATGCCCGGCCTCGCCCTTCGCCCGAGCCAGTTTCAGGACGTGCTCGCCTACCTGGAGACGCTCAAGTAGCCATGGCGACCGTCGCCAGCCCCGAGGTCCGTCGCCGGCTCGACCGCCTGGCCGGGATCTGGGAGGAGCGCTCGGGGGTCGTCGGGTGGCTCACCACCTGCGACCACAAGCGCATCGGCCTGATGTTCTTCTTCACCTCGCTGCTCTTCTTCGCGGCGGGCGGGGTCGAGGCGCTGTTGATCCGGACGCAGCTGCTCGGCCCCAACGGGACCGTGCTGAGCCCCGAGCTCTTCGACCAGGTGATGACGATGCACGGGGTGACGATGATCTTCCTGTTCGTCATCCCCATGTCGGTCGGCGGGTTCGGGAACTACCTGCTGCCGCTCATGATCGGCGCCCGCGACCTGGCGTTCCCGCGGATGAACGCGCTGTCCTTCTGGATCTACCTGGCGTCCGGAATCTTCATCTACGCCGGGGTGTTCAGCGGAAGCGGGCCGAACGCCGGCTGGTTCGACTACGTGCCGCTCGCGGAGAAGGCGTTCAACCCCGGGCGCAACATCGACTTCTACACGCTCGGCCTGCTCTTCAACGGCCTCTCGACGACGGCCACGTCGATCAACCTGCTCGTCACGACGTTCAAGCTGAGGGCGCCCGGCATGTCGCTGAACCGCATGCCGCTGTTCTGCTTCGCGATCCTGGCCGTCTCGTTCGCGCTGGTGTTCGCGCTCCCGCCGCTGAACACCGCGCTCGTCTTCCTCGAGCTCGACCGCGCGTTCGGGCTGCGCTTCTTCGACGTGACCCACGGCGGCGACCCGGTCCTCTGGCAGCACCTGTTCTGGATCTTCGGCCACCCCGAGGTCTACATCATCATCCTGCCCGCGTTCGGGATCGCCACCGCGATCATCCCCACCTTCGTGCGCCGGCGGATGGTGGCGTTCCCGCTGGTGGCGCTAGCCGAGATCCTGGTGGCGTTCATCGGCTTCGGCGTGTGGGCGCACCACATGTTCGCCGTGGGGCTCTCGTCGATCACCACCGTCTACTTCGCCGCCGCGAGCTTGATCATCGTGATCCCGAGCGGCATCCAGCTGTTCGCCTGGATCACCACGATCCTCACCGGCACCCCGCGCTTCAAGACCCCGCTGCTGTGGATCATCGGCTTCATCGTCCTGTTCATCCTCGGCGGGCTGTCCGGGATCACCTTCGCGGCGATCCCGTTCGACCAGCAGCTCACCGACACCTACTACGTGGTCGCCCACTTCCACTACGTGATCTTCGGCGCCGCGGTCTTCCCGGTGCTGGGCGGGATGTACTACTGGTTCCCGAAGGTCGCCGGCCGGATGTACTACGAGCGTGTCGGCCAGCTGAGCTTCTGGCTCAGCTTCGTCGGGATGAACCTGACCTTCTTCCCGATGCACATCCTCGGCCTGCTGGGCATGCCGCGGCGCCAGTACACCTACCCGGGGGGCCTCGGCTGGACGGGTTACAACCTGCTCGAGTCGATCGGCGCGTACATCCTGGCCGCCGGCCTCGTCCTGGTGGTGGTGAACCTCGCGGTCAGCTACTTCAAGGGCGAGGTGGCGGGGGCCGATCCCTGGGGCGGCGACACGCTCGAGTGGTCGACAACGTCTCCGCCGCCCGACTACAACTACGCGGTCATCCCGAGGGTCACGAGCCCCTACCCGATGTGGGACCGCGAGGACCGCGAGGCGGACCGGCGGAGGCTCGAGCGCGGGGAGCTGATGCTCGGCCGGGGACACGAGACCCCGGCGTCGAGCGTGCTCGACGCCCAGTGGGACGAGATCCTCGAGATGCCCTCGCACTCGGCGGCGCCGATCACGCTGGCCGGGGCGATCGGCCTGTGCTTCGGCATGCTCGTGCTCCAGCACTACGTCACCGCCGCGGTGTTCGCCGGCGTCGCCCTGCTCGTGCTCGCCGCCTGGCACTGGAAGGAGCCCCAAGAGGCGTGAACGAGGTGATTCGCAGCGAGGAGGCGAGCAGCGGGGTCGCCGCCGCCTACGCGGCCCGCCGGCGGCGCGCGCTCCCGAGCGGGGTGTGGGGGATCGCCCTCCTCGTGGCCACCGAGTCGGCGCTGTTCGGAACCCTCCTCGCGTCGTACTGGTACCTGCGGGCCAAGAACGTCCACTGGCCGCCGCCCGGCGTCGAGTCGCCAAAGGTGGTGCTTCCCCTGGTGCTCACCGGGATCCTCGTCGCCACCAGCGTGCCCATGGCGCTCGCGGTCAGGGCGGTTCGGGCCGCCCGCGCCGACCGGGCCGTGCTGCTGCTCCTGCTCGCGTTGGTGGTGCAGGGGGCGTACCTCGGCCTGCAGATCCACCTCTTCGCCAGCGACTTCGACAAGTTCTCGCCCTCGGGTAGCTCGTACGGCTCGATCTACTTCACCCTGCTCGGCGCCCACCACGTCCACGTGCTCGTCGGCATGCTGCTCAACCTCTTCCTGGCCGCGCGCTTGCTCTCGGGGCTCACGAACTACCGGGCGATCGGCGTCCGGGCGGCGGCCATCTACTGGTACTTCGTGAACATCGTGGCGGTGTTCGTCGTGCTGACCCAGCTCTCACCCTCGCTGTGAGGGCGGTCCGGCCCAGGTTCACCGAGGGCGCGCTGCTCTGGTTCGGCCTGCTCGGGGCCCCGTTCGCCTGGGTGCTCCAGTTCCTGATTGGGTACGGGCTGACCGAGGCCGCGTGCAGCGCCGGCGGGAACCGGTCGCTCGCCCTCGACGGGTTGACGATCGCGACGACCGCAGCCGGCGCGGCCGTGGCGCTGCTCGCCGAGCTCGCGGCCATCGAGATGTTCCGGCGCACCCGGGCCGCCAAGGGGGCGGGCGGCTCCGAGGAGGACCCGCCCAAGGGCCGGGTCCACTTCCTCGCGACCGTCGGGGTGGCGATCGGCCCCCTGTTTCTGTTCATCATCCTGATGAGCGGCATCGGGGTGCTCTCCCTGCCGAACTGCCAGCAGGGATGAGCCGGCGGGTGGCGATCGTCCTCGCGGTGGTCGGCGCCCTGCTGGCGGCGGTCCCGGCGCGGGCGCAGCCGCCGACCGGCATCGTCCGGCCGGACAACGAGGCGCGGCTCTCGCTCCTCGAGCTGGGGCAACAGCTCTTCGCGGGCAACTGCGTGAGCTGCCACGGAATCGACGGCCGCGGAGTGACCTCGCGCAAGCAGCAGCTCGGCGCGGGAGCGCTCCGGGGGCTCGGTCCAAGGCTCGACGGGGTCGGAGCCGGCGTCGCCGACTTCTACCTTCGCACCGGCTACATGCCGCTTGGCCGGCCCCACGAGCAGCCGAGTCGGCATCGCGTCCAGTTCACCGACCGGGAGATCCGGGCCCTCGTCGGGTACGTCGCCTCCCTCGGCCCCGGGCCGCCGATCCCCCGCCCCAATCCGGGGCGCGGCCGGCTGCCCGAGGGGCTCCAGCTGTTCACCGATCACTGCGCCGGCTGCCACCAGGTGGTGGCCCAGGGCGGGATAGTGACCGGCGCCCGGGTTCCCCCGCTCGACCAGGCCACGCCGGTCCAGATCGCCGAGGCGGTTCGATCCGGGCCCTACCTGATGCCGCGGTTCTCCAAGAAGGAGATCACCGACCCGGAGCTCGACTCGATCATCGCCTACGTGCTCCGCTCGCGGCACCCGGTCGACAAGGGCGGCTGGGGGATCGGGAACATCGGCCCCGTTCCAGAGGGCATGGTCACGTGGTTCCTCGCGGCGGTGGCGTTCGTGATGTTCTGCCTGGTGCTCGGGCGGAGGCTGCGGGCATGAGGCGGCTCTGGCGCTTTCTCGTGGCCATCGTCGCGCTGGTCTTCGGCCGTCGCCGCCAGGCCGAGCGGCCCGAGCGCGAGGAGAGGATCGTCGAGCCGGGGCCCCGCGACCCGCGGGCCGAGCTGGCCGTCGTCGCTCTCCTGCTTGCGGCGGCCGCCTGCGGCGCAGCGTTCGTCGTCTTCTACGCGATCGATAGCCTCGCGCGGCACAACTGGCTGCTCGGCGTCTCGCTCGGGCTATGCCTGGCGTTCATCGCCGCCGCCCTGGTCACGACCGGGAAGCGGCTCGTGGCGAACGAGGAGATCGAGGAGGACTACCCGGAGCCCGAGCACCCGGAGGAGCAGGAGGCGCTGGTCGAGACGATCGTCGAGAGCGGCGACCGGCTGACCCGCCGCGGGCTGCTGGCCGGCGCGGCGACCGCGGCGGCGGGCGCGCTCGGGCTGGCGGCGCTGACCCCGGCGCTCTCGTTCGGCCCGTGGTTCCGAACCCGGGAGCTCGACAAGACGCCCTGGCGACGGGGTCGGCGGCTGGTGGACAAGGACGGGCGGCCGTTCCGGGCCGGCGACGTGGAGCCGGGCACCTTCTACACCGCCTTCCCGGAGGGGGAGAAGCAGGACAAGATCGGCTCGCCGGTGGTCCTCGTCCGGCTCGACCCGACGGCGCTGAAGCTGCCACGGCGACGGGCGGGCTGGGCTCCCCAGGGCATCGTCGCCTACTCGAAGATCTGCACCCACGCCGGCTGCGCGATCGCCCTCTATCGCAAGCCGACCTTCCCGGTCGTGGAGCCGCGGCCGGCGCTGGTCTGCCCGTGCCACTACTCGACCTTCGACCCCGCGGACGGGGGCACGGTCATATTCGGCCCGGCCGGACGGGCGCTGCCCCAGCTCCCGCTGGTGATCGACGCCGCCGGGGAGCTGCGCGCCGGCGGCAACTTCTCGGGCCCGGTAGGACCCTCGTGGTGGGGGGTGCGTAGCGGGAGGGCGAGCTGATGCTGCGCGGGCTGGTCCGCTTCATCGACCAGCGCAGCGGCGCCGTGCCGTTCATCCAGAAGACGCTTCGCTACCTCTTCCCCGACCACTGGTCGTTCCTGCTCGGCGAGGTGGCGCTGTACGCGTTCATCGTGCTGGTCGCCACCGGCGTCTACCTCACCTTCTTCTTCGAGCCGAGCCTGGCGCGGACGACCTACCACGGCGCCTACGAGCCGCTGCGGGGCGTGCCGATGAGCGAGGCCTACCGGTCGGTCGTGGACATCTCGTTCAAGTACAAGGCCGGCCTGCTGATCCGCCAGACCCACCACTGGGCGGCCGACGTCTTCGTCGCCGCGATCATCGTCCACCTACTGCGGATCTTCTTCACCGGCGCGTTCCGCAAGCCCCGCGAGCTGACCTACCTGATCGGGCTGATCATGCTGTTCACCACGCTGCTCGAGGGCTACCTCGGCTACTCGATGGTCGACGACCTGCTGTCGGGCATGGGGCTCGCCATCGGCTACGCGGTGGCCCTGTCGATCCCGGGCATAGGCGGAAACCTGGCGATGGGCATCTGGGGGGCGCCCTACCCGGGGGACCCCACCTTCGAGTCGCGCATGTACGTCACGCACGTCTTCATCCTGCCGGTCGTCATCGGGACGCTGATCGCCATCCACCTGACGCTCGTGGCCTCGCGCCACCACACCCAGTTCGGGCGCAGGCGGCGCCATGCCAACCGCAGGATCGTCGGCGTCCCGACCTTCCCGGGCCAGACCCCGCGGTCGCTCGGGCTCCTGTTCTCGGTGGCCGCGCTGCTGTTCCTGCTCGGTGGGCTCGTCCAGATCAATCCGATCTGGCAGTGGGGCCCGTACGAGACCGCCCTCGGCACCAACGGCGCCCAACCCGACTGGTACCTCGGGTGGCTCATCGGGGCGCTCCGGCTCGTGCCCAGCTTCGACCTGGTGATCGGCGGGCGGACCATCGTGCCGAACCCGTTCTGGGGGGGCGCGCTGTTCCCGCTGATCGTCCTGATCGTGCTCGCGCTGGTCCCGTGGGCCGAGCGCAGGCTGACCGGCGACAGGGGATACCACAACGTCCTCGACCGCCCGCGCGACGCCCCCGGCCGCACCGCCTTCGGCGCCGGCTTTCTGACCTGGGTGTTCCTGGTCTTCGTGTCCGGCTCGGCCGACCGGGCCTACGTGTTCTTCAACCTGAGCTACGTTGGCCAGATCTGGTTCTACCGGATCGCGTCGCTCGTGGCGCCGTTCGTCGTCTTCTTCATCACCCGAAGGATCTGCCGCGAGCTGCAGCTGGCCGAGCAGGTGGAGGAGCGGCAGGAGGCCGCCGAGCGCGAGGCCCGCGCGGTCGAGGCCTAGCCCGGTGCGGCCTATCCAGGCCGTGCGCCACGCCGGCGCATGCCACCCTGGATGGGATGCTCGTCGTCGACGGCATGAACGTGATCGGTTCGCGACCCAACGGCTGGTGGCGCGACCGGCCGGCGGCCGTCCGGGCGCTAATCGTGGAGCTCGGCCGCTATGCGCGCGCCCGCGGGGAGACGATCGTGGCCGTCTTCGATGGAGAGCGGAGCGACCTGCCCGAGCTCCCGGAGGGAGTGCGCGTGGAGTTCGCCGCCGGCCCGGGGCCGGGCGCCGCCGACGAGCGGATCGCCGAGCTCGCGCGCGAGCACGGGGCCGGAATGCGCGTCGTGACCTCCGACCGGGAGCTCGGCGCCCGCGTGCGCGAGGCAGGGGCCGAGGTCCTCGGCGCGGGCGGCTTCCGGCGCGAGCTCGACGAGCTGGGTCGTTAGCGCGGGGCGAGTGGCGCCGGCGTCCGCCGCTTAGGGGCACGCTGGGCCGGCGCTAGCGCCGCTCCCAGGTCTCGTTCTGGCAGCTCGGGCAGACCGGCAGGTTCACGACGCGGCCCGGCTCGAACTCGAGCTCCCGGCCGCACTCCCGGCAGGCGAAGCGCCCGCCGGTGATCGTCTCGCCCGAGATGAACGGGCGGCCGCGGCTGTAGGTCTCGTGCATGGTCTGGTCGTCGCGCGCCATCACCGCCTCCGGGCCGCGATCGCCGCGCCCACCGCGCCGGCGGCGAGTGCCGCGGCCGCGCCCGCGGCCAGGCGGCCGTCCGGCACCGCCCCGTCGAGCACCACGTCGGGGTAGGCACGCTCGGGCTCGCCGCCCGCGACCCCCTCCGGGCCGTGGTCCATCGCCATCTTGATCACCTGCGCGGTGTGGAGGGCGCGGCGGTCGGTCAGCTGCTCGATCTGGGTCTTGCAGGAGAAGCCGTCGGCGATCACGAGCGTCTCGCGGCCGGCCTCGCGGACCATCGGCATCAGCTTGTGCTCGCCGATCGCCCGCGAGATGTCGTCGTGCTCGCGCTCGAAGCCGAACGAGCCCGCCAGCCCGCAGCAGCCCGAGTCGAGCACCCGGTAGTCGAGCCCGAGGCGCTCGTATAGCGACTGCTCGGCCGACATCCCCATGACCGCCTCCTGGTGGCAGTGGCCGTGGACGATCGCGCGGCGCTCGAGCCGCGGCGGTTGCCAGTCGGGGGCGTGGCGCTCCAGGAACTCGGCGAGGGTGAGGGCCTGGAGGGCGAGGCGCTTGGCGTCGCCCACGTGGGGCATGAGGTTGGCCAGCTCGTCGCGGAAGGCGGCGACGCAGCTCGGCTCGAGCCCGACCAGCGGGACGCCCTCGCGGATCCAGGGCGCGAGCGTCGACAGCGTCCGGCGCCAGAACAGCTTCGCCGTGTCGAGCATCCCGTAGTCGTAGAGCGGGCGGCCGCAGCAGAGCGCGGGCTCGGGGACGACCACCCGGAAGCCGGCGGCCTCGAGCACCTCGACTGCGGCCTTCATCGGCTCCGGGTGCAGGTGGTCGTTGAAGGTGTCGGGGAAGAGCAGGACCGGATCCCCCTGCGGATTGACCTCGCCGCGCTCGCGGAACCAGGCCTTGAACGTCTGCGGGGCGAACGGCGGCATCTCGCGCCTCGGGCTGATCCCGCCGGCGAGCTTCACCACGTGCGCGATGCCCGGCGTCTGGGTGACGAAGTTGGCGAGCCGCGGCATGCGCGCGGCGAGCCGGGCGTGGACCATGATCAGGCCCATGGTGTACGCCGGCGGCGGACGCAGGCGGCGCTTGAAGTGCTTCGAGAGGAACTCGGCCTTGTAGGTGGCCATGTCCACGCTCACCGGGCAGTCGCCCTTGCACCCCTTGCACGAGAGGCACAGGTCGAGCGCCTCGTGCACGTCCTTGGAGCGCCAGCCGTCGGTGATCGTGTCGCCCTGGAGCATCTCGTAGAGGATCCGCGCCCGCCCCCGCGTCGAGTGCTGCTCCTCGAGCGTGACCATGTAGCTCGGGCACATCGTCCCGGTGTCGGTGTCGCGGCACTTCCCG
>DASQXU010000129.1:0-5447 GCA_035639555.1 Thermoleophilaceae bacterium | reverse complement strand
GACCTGTTCGGCGCCGCGCTCGCGCTGCGCCAGACGCTGGCCGGCCCCCGACTCCCCGCCCGTCGGCGTGGACGGGTGGGCGCACCGGTGAGCGGTGAGGGAGAAAGCGTCCGCACGTCGGCCGCCACGCCGCCGGCCGGCGGTTTCCGCCGCCCCGGGGGCGGGAACGACCCTGGTGGCGGCTGACCGGCGCGATGGCGAGCAAGAAGGACACCGTGCAGGCATTGCTCGACCTCCACGGCCGGACCTACACCGAGGAGCTCGGCATCAAGCTCGGAAAGCCCTCGCCATCCGATCTGTTCCAGCTCCTTTGCGCGTCGGTGCTCTACAGCGCGCGCATCGACGCCCGCATCGCAACGAAGGCGTTCAAGAACCTGAAGCGTGAGGGCTGGCGGAGCGCCCGCTCGATGGCCCGCTCGAGGTGGGAGGAGCGCGTCGACGCCCTCAACGACGCCGGCTACACGCGCTACCAGGAGCGGACCTCCACGATGCTGGGCGACCTCTCCGAGCATCTGCTCGAGCGCTGGGGCGGTGACCTCCGAAAGCTGCGCGACGAGGCGGAGCGCGACCCGAAGCGCGAGCGCAAGCTCCTCAAGGAGGCCAAGGGCCTCGGCGACGTGGGGGTCGACATCTTCTTCCGTGAGGTCCAAGCCGCATGGGAGGAGCTCGTGCCCTTCGCCGATCGCCGCGCCCTCGACGCCGCGCGGCGGCTGAAGCTCGCCGGCGACCCGCGACGACTGCAGCGGCTGGCCGACGGCGGTGCGGACTTCTTCCGCCTCGTCGCCGCGCTCGTCCGCACCGAGCTCGCCGACGACTACGACGCGGTGCGCCGGGCCGCGCGCGAGCGCTGAGCCGGCCGCCGCGCCCTACTTCGAGTAGAGCTCGACGATCAGCTGCTCGCTCACCGGCGCGTCGATCTCCTCGCGCTCGGGCAGGCGCTCCACGCGGCCGGTGAGGTTCTCGTGGTCGGCCAGTAGCCAGCCGGGCACGGCGCCGACCAGCTCGGTCGCCTGCCGCACCACCGGCTCGATCGGGCTCCCGGGCTCGATGGCGATGACGTCGCCCGGCCGCACCTCATAGGACGGCCGGTCGACCGTGCGGCCGTTCACCTCGACGTGCCGGTGCACGACGAACTGCCGGGCCTGCGCGCGTGTGCTCGCGAAGCCCAGCCGGTAGACGACGTTGTCGAGGCGTCGCTCCAGGCGGCGCAGGAGGTTCTCGCCTACTGGACCGGGCGCGCGCCGCGCCTGCTCGAAGCAGCGGCGGAACTGCCGCTCGCGTACGCCGTAGTAGCGCTTCGCCTTCTGCTTCTCGCGGAGCTGGAGGCGGTACTCGGATTGGCGCTGGCGGCCGCGGCCGTGCTGCCCAGGCGGGTAGGGGCGGCGCTCGAGCGCGCTCTTCCCGGCCGCGAGGCGCTCGCCCTTCAGGTAGAGCTGGACCCCCTCCCGGCGGGAGAGCTTCTCGACCGGACCGGTGTGGCGACCCATGCCGGCCCTAGGCCCGCTTGTGGGCGGGCGCTTCGCCCTTGTTGCAAATCTCAGTCACGGCGACTTAGGGTAGTGGGCTGGCGCGGAGGGCGTCGGCTTCCTCCTCTCGGCGAGCCGGCGCCGCGTTTGCAACGCTTGGAGGAGCCATGGCCGCGTTCCGCAGGGTGGATGACACGCTGTGGGAGATACCGCGGGACGCGCGTCCGGACATGCGCGTCCCGGCACGCGTGTTCGCCGACGAGGAGCTACTCGACGCGATCGGTAGGGACCGCTCCGTCGAGCAGCTACAGAACGTCGCCACGCTTCCGGGGATCGTCGACGCCGCCCTCGCGATGCCGGACATCCACCAGGGCTACGGCTTTCCGGTGGGCGGCATCGCCGCCACGGCGCCGCCGGAGGGGGTGATCTCGCCCGGAGGAGTGGGCTACGACATCAACTGCGGCGTGCGCCTCCTCGTGCTCCCGCTGACCGCGGAGGAGCTCCGCGGCCGCAAGGAGGCGCTCGTGCACGAGATCTCGCGGCGGGTCCCCACCGGCGCGGGGCGGGGCGGGCCGCTTCGGCTGCGCGGCCGCCACCTCGACCGCGTTCTGGTCGACGGCCCGCGCGCGCTGCTCGACCGCGGGATCGGCATCCTCGAGGATGTGGAGCGGACCGAGTCCGAGGGACGCCTTCGGGGCGCCGATCCGGCCGCCGTCTCCGAACGCGCGCGTTCGCGCGGCGCGGACCAGCTCGGCACCGTGGGGTCGGGGAACCACTTCATCGAGGTGCAGCGGGTCGACGTGGTGTACGACCACGACGCGGCGCGGGCGTTCGGGCTCGCCGAAGGCGCGGTCACGGTGTTGATCCACTCCGGCTCACGGGGCCTCGGCCACCAGGTGTGCACCGACTACGTGAGGCGGATGGATGCGGCGCTCGGGCGCCACGGCATACGACTGCCCGATCGACAGCTCTCGTGCGCGCCGCTCTCCTCGGAGGAGGGCTCGGAGTACCGGGGCGCCATGGCGGCGGCCGCCAACTTCGCCTGGGCCAACCGTCAGGCGATCGCCCACGGCGTCCGCCGGGCCATCGAGCGGGTGCTCGGGCGGGAGGTCAGCGACCGCACGCGTCAGGTCTACGACGTCGCCCACAACGTGGCCAAGCTCGAGCGCTACAAGGGGCGCGAGCTGTGCGTGCACCGCAAGGGGGCGACGCGCGCCTTCCCGGCCGGCTCGGCCGAGATCCCGGACGCCTACCGGGAGGTCGGGCAGCCGGTCTTCATCCCGGGGAGCATGGGGACGGCGAGCTACGTGCTGGTCGGCCGCCCGGGCTCGATGGAACGCTCGTTCGGCACCGTCTGCCACGGCGCGGGCCGCCAGCTCAGCCGAACCGGCGCCCGCAAGCGGATCCACGGCTCGGAGCTCCGCCGCCAGCTCGAGGAGCGCGGCATCACCGTCCGCTCCCCCTCCAACCGCGGCCTGGCCGAGGAGGCGCCGTTCGCCTACAAGGAGGTGGAGAAGGTGGTCGGGGTGGTCGAGTCGGCCGGCCTGGCCGGTCGTGTGGTGCGCCTGCGCCCGGTCGGAGTCGTCAAGGGCTAGCCGCGGACGTGGCCGAGACCTCGCCAGAGCGGCTCGCGCGGCCGGTATCCATCCCGGTGGGGGATGTCACGCTCGATGCCGATCTGACCCTTCCGCCGGGCGCCGAGGCGGTTGTCGTGTTCGCGCACGGAACCGGGAGCGGGCGGCACAGCCCGCGCAATCGACTGGTCGCCTCCGTCCTGTCGGAGGCCGGGCTTGGCACCCTCCTGATGGACCTGCTCACCCCGGGTGAGGAGCAGCGCGACCTCGCCACCGCCGAGCTCCGCTTCGACATCGGCTTGCTCGGCGAGCGCACCGTCGGGGCAATCGATTGGCTCGCGCGCGAGCCGACCACCGCAGCTCTCCGGGTGGGCGCGTTCGGGGCCAGCACCGGTGCCGCGGCCGCGCTGATCGCGGCCGCGGAGCGGCCGGAGGCCGTGCGGGCGGTGGTGTCGCGTGGCGGTCGCCCCGACCTGGCCGCCGGCGATCTGAGACGGGTCCGGGCGCCCACCCTGCTGATCGTCGGTGGGGAGGACACCCCGGTCATCGGGATGAATCGCGAGGCCATGCGGGAGCTCCCCGGCGAGGTCGAGCTCGAGATCGTGCCCGGCGCCACGCACCTCTTCGAGGAACCGGGCGCCCTCGAGCGGGTAGCGGCGCTCGCCCGGGACTGGCTTCTCCGCCACCTGTCCGCGGACGCCTGATCGCTCGGCGAGCGGTGTGCGGATCGTCATCCGGTTGGCTCGACTCGAGCCGGGTACCCGAGCTCCGGTGGACGCGAAGACGGTGGCACGGGGACTCGCCGGAAACCGGCTGTTGATCGGCGCCGGCCTAGCCGCTGCGCCGCGCCTCGCGGCGCAGAGCTGGATCGGACCGCACTCGGAAGACGAGGGGGCCAAGCTGATGGCCCGCGCCGTCGGCGCCCGCGACGTCGGCCTGGCCCTCGGCACCCTTTCCGCCTTGCCGCGCAAGCGCCAGCGCCGGCGCTGGCTCGAGGCCGCGGCGATAGCCGACGGGATCGACCTCCTGGCGACCCTCGCCGCGTGGCGCTCGCTGCCCGGCCGCGCCCTGGCGTTCGGCCTCTTCATGACCGTGGGGTCGACGCTCACCGACCTCTGGCTGATCCGCGAGCTCGGGTGACGCCGGCGTTCCTTAGAGCCGCTCCGGGCGCCGCTTCCGTCGCCCCTTGGCGACGCGCGCGACCCTCGAGGCCGGCGACTGACACTGGCCCGCATGGCGGCGTCGCCGTCGTGCCCAGCACAGCCCAGGCCCACCGCTGGCCGGGCCGTGGCGTCTTAGGCACGATATTGGTGCCCTAACGCAGCCCAGCCCGGCGCGGGGCGGCGGCCGTGGCGTCTTCTGCACGACCTTGGTGCACAAGGCGGCCCAGGCCGGACGTGGGCTGCGCTTAGCACGTTCTCGGCGAGGCACAGCCCGGTCTGGGCGGCGGCGGGATCGTCGCCCGGCAGGGGCGAGCTGGCGCACCCCGTGACGAGCCCTCGCGCCGGTCCCCTTCCGAAGCGCTCGGTGGTCGGTTCCCGTCTTCTGTCCGGGCTCGACGCCTCGGCTTGGTAGCGGCGACGGTCCGGATTCGAACGAAGGGAGGAGACGCGGGTATGGCTCTCCGCGTGGAGGCGATCGTCTTCTGCGGGATCCAGGCGAGCGGAAAGACCACCTTCTACGTACAGCGGTGCCTCCACACCCATGTCCGGATCAGCCTCGACGTCCTGCGCACGCGCCGCCGCGAGCGGCTCCTGCTCGAGGCGTGCCTAGAGGCCGGGCAGCCGTTCGTCGTCGACAACACCAACGCGACACGCGGCGAGCGGGAACGCTACGTGGCGCCGGCGCGGGAGGCGGAGTTCCGGACGGTCGCCTGCCTCTTCGATGCCCATCCGCGCGAGGCGATCGCGCGCAACCAAGGGCGACCGCCGGAGCAGCGCATCCCCGTGCCGGGGATCTACGGGGCCTACAAGAGGCTCGAGCCGCCCTCCGTCGAGGAGGGCTTCGACGAGCTGCTGCGCGTCACCATCGCCCCTGGCGGCCAGTTCGCGGTCGCGCCGCTCGGCGGTCCGGGCGCCTGAGCGGGCCGGCCGTCAACGGGGCCCGGCTATGACCGACACCCCGGGCAGCAGCCGCTCGTCGACTCCAAGCTGGCGCAGCTTCTCGGTGTCGTGGCGCATCAGCGCCTCACGCTCCTCGACGGTCAGGTCGTAGCCGGTCAGCAGTGCGGCGTCCGTGGCGAGCTGTGCTGCGAAGCCGGGCCGGGTCAGGGCGGCGGAGAGCACCCGCTCGACCTGCTCGACGCTCACCGCTCGGTCTCGGGCCCGCGCGGGTCCGGCTGGGGGGCGTCGGGCGGCTCCGGCTCGGGCTGCTCGGGCGGGCTCGGCTCGGGAACGCCGGGCGGGCC